>WGEM01000451.1 GCA_015492755.1 Gemmatimonadota bacterium
GAGGGGGCACAGTATGAATGCGCATGACGTGCTCGGACTACCTCGCCCGTGTTTCCGACGACCTGGACGGTCGGGCGTCGCCGGAGACGCGTGCCGCCATGGAGGCGCATCTGAAGCGCTGCGCCCGGTGTCGCCGCTACCGTGACGTGCTGGTGAAGGGCGCGCAGGTCCTGCGCGCGCTCCCCGAACCCTCGCTCCCCGACGATTTCGGCGCCCGCCTGCAGCACCGGATCTACCACATGGACGACTTCGCCGCGCTGG
Source organism: Gemmatimonadota bacterium (assembly GCA_015492755.1). GTDB lineage: Bacteria > Gemmatimonadota > Gemmatimonadetes > Longimicrobiales > Gaopeijiaceae > S146-37. Next base: position 262 of record WGEM01000451.1, read on the forward strand.
AGCGCGCGTCGTCCGGTGCGCCGACGCTCACCGTACTGGGCATGGCGCTCCTCCTCACCGCCATCGCGTGGGCGCCGAGGATGCGGGAGCGGCCGCCGGTGGTGGAGCTGGAGCCCATCGTGGTGGACCGGCCGCCGGCGGAGTTCGTGGCGCGCCCGGCTCCGGCCATGCCGGGGCCGCTCCCGCTGCGGTCGTCCATGCCGGAGCTGGAACGGGGCCTCTTCGACGAGCCCCACGCTCTCCTGCTGGAATACTCGCCCCTCTCGCAGCGCTACCGCAGGACGGAGAGCCGGCCCGGGGACGGAAGCCCGCGCGCCCGCTGACGCGGATCGCCGGCGCGCACGTCGAGGTTCCCCGCGCCCGCCGGAAGTGAAACATTTGGGCGTGACCAGATCGGCCCTTCCCTCGGCATTCACCCGCGTCCGCGGCGGCGTGTTCTTCCTCTACGGCGGCGACGAGTTCCGCAAGGAAGAGGCGGTGCGGGCGCTCATCGACGCGCACCTGGACCCCGCCACCCGGGACTTCAACTTCGACCCGTTGCGGGGAAAGGATGTGGAGCCGGAGACGCTGGCCTCCATCCTCGCCACGCCTCCCATGATGGCGGAGTGGCGTGTGGTGGTGCTCCGGGAGACCGAAGCGCTGGCGTCCAGCAAGATCGCCCGGGACATTCTCCTGGACGTGGCCCGCGATCCGCCGCCGGGGCTGGCACTCATCCTGAGCTGCACCGTCCCCTCGGGCTCGAAGGCGAAGTTCTACACCGAACTCCGGAAGCTGGCACACGCCTACGAGTTCCAACCGGTGACGGACGCGGACGCACCCGGATGGCTCATGGAGCGCGCCCGCGAGGCGCACGGCGTGGAGATGGACGCCGATGCCGCCCGGCGCCTCGCCGCCGCGGTAGGCACCGACCTGGGAATCCTGGAGCGGGAGCTGGAGAAGCTCACCGAGTTCGTGGGCGAGCGGCGGAGGATCACCGTGCCGGATATCGAAGCCGCAGGCACCCGCCTTCCCAAGCAGGATCGCTGGCAGTGGCTGGACCTGGTGGGTGAGCGGCGTTTCGCCGAGGCGCTGGACGGTCTCGCCGCCCTCTGGTGGCAGGGCGAGTCCGCCGCGGGGCTGGTGGTGGGACTGGGCACGCAGCTCCTCCGCATCGGCGTGGCGCTGGACGGCGGATCGGGCCGGTTGGAGGCCATCCTTCCGCCTCACCAACGATGGCTGGCGCGCCGCCTCACGGGCCAGGCGCGGCGCTGGACGCGCGCCGAGCTGGATGCCGCGCTGGACGGTCTCCTGGAGGTGGATCGCATGATCAAGTCCACCGGCCACGACGACGCCCACTTCCTGGAGAGCTGGCTGCTGACGCTCATGGCCCGGGAGGAGGCTGCATGAGGAGCCGGCTGCGGCGCCGCGTGGCGGCGCTCATCCGGGCGGTGGTGGCGTGTGTGGCGCTGGGTGTGACGGCGGTGGAGGCGCAGACCGTTCCGGGGGAGCCGCCGGCGCTGGAAGAGGTGGAAGCTCTGGTCCGCCAGGGGCGCGTGGAGGAGGCGCGCGCCCTCCTCTCTCGCTGGTGGGATGAGGCAAGGGCCGGCGCCGGGCGGGCGGAGCTGGAGTTGGCGCAGTGGCTCCGGGCGCGCCTCACGGTGGATCCAGCTCAGGCGATGCGCGAGTACCGCCGCCTGGTGGTGGAGTATCCCACCGGACGCTTCGGCGCCGAGGCGCTGGCCCGCCTCGTCATGGTGGCGCACGCCCTGGGCGAGGCGGATGCGGTGCAGCGGTACCGCGAGATGCTCACACGCGATTACCCCACTTCGGAGGCGCGCCGGCGCGTCGACGTCTGGCTGGCGCAGATGGGTCCCCCCGGGCTGGAGGAGGTGGGGGGTGGCGCGCCGCCCGCCGAGGCCGCCGGCGGGACTTCCCGGTCAGGGACGGAAGGCGCCGGACGCGCGGAGGCGCAGCCGGAGGAGGAGGCCCCCACCCCCGCCGGGGCGGGGGCGTACGCGGTGCAGCTCGGCGCGTTCTCCAGCCGCGAGCGCGCCGACGCCCTGCGGGTCCGGGCGGCGGAGGCGGGTCTGGAGGCGCGGGTGGTGCGGGTGCGCGGCTCGGGGCTCTACCATGTGCGGGTGGGCCGGTTCGCCTCCTCCGAGGAGGCGACCGCTTTCTTCCGGCAGGTGCGGAGCCTAGGTTTCACGGCGGCGGTGGTTCGCGACGCCGACAGAGAGGAGCCCCCTGGCCGATGAGGAAACGTCACCGTGAGCACTGGAACGTGCTCGTGGCGGAGGACAACGACGACCACGCGCTGCTCATTCAGATGGCGCTGGAGCGCGCCAGCCGTGTGCCCGTCGAGATCCACCGCGCCCGCAACGGCGATGAAGCGCTGGTGATGCTGGAGGACGTGGAGCCCGACCTCATCCTCCTGGATCTCAAGATGCCCGGCCGCTCGGGCCACGAGGTCCTGGAGGCCATCAAATCCGACGAGGACTACCGGCGCATCCCCGTGGCGGTGCTCACCTCGTCGGACCGGGACGAGGACATCGCCCGGAGCTACGGACTGGGCGGAAACCACTTCATCACCAAGCCGGAGAATCCGACGGAGCTGGAGCAGAAACTCCGCGCGCTCCTGAAGAACGTGGAGGAGCTCTCCTCCATCCGGCGGGGGTCGGGTCGGCTGGAGGCCACCGCCGCCAGCGCGGTGGACCGGGGGAGCGCCGCCACCCGAACCTTCTTCATGTGGACGGGAACCATGGCGGCGCTGGCCTTCCTGGCGGCACTGGCCTACTGGCTGGGCGTGCTGTAGGACGGATCTTCGCGGGTTGGAGGCCGGCGTCTTGAGTTGAGGCGGCGGCCGTCTACCTTGAGCCATGGCCGGTGATGAAACCCCTCTCATGCAGCAGTGGCGGGAAGCCAAGGCCCGCCACCGCGACGCCCTCCTCTTCTTCCGGGTGGGTGACTTCTACGAGCTCTTCCACGGAGACGCCGAGGAAGGCGCCCGGCTCCTGGGGTTGACCCTCACCTCCCGCAACAACGGCGCGGCCGCCCGGGTGCCGCTGGCGGGTGTGCCCGCGAAGGCGCTGGACGAATACCTGGCGCGGCTGGTGAAGCTGGGCCGGCGGGTGGCCATCTGCGATCAGGTGGAGGACGCCTCGCAGGCGAAGGGGATCGTGCGCCGCGAGGTCACCGAGACGGTGACGCCGGGCACGGTCCTCTCCGACGGTCTGCTGGAGGAGCGGCGCAACAACTTTCTGGTGGCGCTGGTGCCGGACGAGGGGCGGTGGGGGTTGGCGGCGCTGGACGTCAGCACCGGCGAAGTCATGGTGCGCCACGTGGACGACGCCGACCTCGAGGACGAGCTGGGAAGGCTGGAGCCGGCGGAGCTCCTCCTGCCCCGGGCGCTGGCGGAGAGGCCGGAGCGGGTACCCGCCGGCGAGGTGCCCCGGACCCTTCGCGACGACTGGATCTTCCAGGCGGACGTGGCGGGCGCCGAGCTGGAGCGCGCCTACGGGGTGCGCGGCCTGGAGGGCTTCGGATTCGGGAAGGACGACGAGGCGTTGGTGCGCGCCGCGGGAGCGCTCCTTCAATACCTCGCCGAGATCCGCCCCGCCGGGGTGGGACACCTGAGGCCGCCGCGCATCGAACGGCCGGGCCGGGTCATGCTTCTGGACGAGATGACGCGGCGCAACCTCGAACTCACCGAGCCGCTCCGGGGCGGGGAGCGGCTCGGTGA
>WGEM01000452.1 GCA_015492755.1 Gemmatimonadota bacterium
GACCTGCGCGGCTCCTGCTCGTGTCGCACCGCTGGCGACGCGCTCGCCAGGGCTGGCGTGGAGTCGCGGGGCGCCACGGCGGCCTGCACGCCATCATCCTCGCGGGGGCAGATGTTTGCCTGACGGACCGGGACGTCCACGCCGGCGGTCCGTGCCGCTCGGTATCCCGAGAGTGCCCCGGCCACGAACACGGTTCCGGTCAGCATCACGAAGATCACGAGCAGTGCACCGGCCTCGCCCCGGCTGAGAACGATACGGATCATGGGAATCGCACTCCCCAGAGGATGCGCACTATGGCGATCAAGTGACCAATCCTTCCTGCGCCACCGCCACCACTTCGATGGTGCCTCCCCACGTACACATCAATCTCGATGCATCGTCGAGCATCGGAACCCCCTCGATGAGGACCTTGGGTGAACCCACGAACCAGGGGGCCGTCGTCACCGGCACGCATGGCATCGGCGTGAGGACGCCGGCGGCTGCAGCCGTAGCGGCCGCCACCTGAGGGTTCGCCGGGCACTGGCACATGCCGAAGGGCGGGATGTTGAGAAAGGGTACGTTGTCGAGGATCGTGGCGAGGGGCGTGGAACCGACCACGCCGCTGGTGGGAAGCACCGAGAGCGGCACGGGTGTGGTGCCCATACTGCACTTGAGAATGGCTCCGGCACCTACCGGCGTCGGCATGGAGTTTCATCCCTCCCGGGGGACGCCCCGATCAAAGATGGTACGCTGGGCCACCGATCCGTCCGCTTCGAATATGGTGGAAGGACCGTGGCGCACGCCATTGGCATAGGTGGTCTCACTGCGAAGGCGACCGTCCGGGAAGAACTCCCGGACCGTGCCGTGGAGGGCACCGTTCTCGTACTCCGCGGTCTTGACTACCCGCCCGCGCTCATCGAACCACCGGGCCGTGCCATGTTCCTTTCCGGCCAGAAAGGGGATCTCGGAGCGTGGCCGCCCCGTCTCGTCGAAGGTGCGGGACGTACCGTGCCGCAGACCCCACTGGTAGGTGGTGGTTGACTGGAGGCGTCCCTCGCGGAAGGCGTGGGCCTCACCGTGAAGCTGACCGAGGTGGTACGCGCCACGGAAGACGGGGAGGCCTCGCGGATCGAAGACTGTGAGTGGGCCGTGCAGCTTCCCCTCGTGGAAGGCCGCCTCCACCTGGCACCCGCCCGACGGGAAGAACTTGCGGTACTGCCCGTGGAGGACTCCGCCCCACATGTGGGCCGCCTCAGCGGGCGTGCCGTCGGGATGGAAGGTGCGAACCTCCCGCGCTTCGCTCGAGCGGTCCTCCATGAGGTCAACCCAGCTGGATCATCGAGCCGCCCAGAACCAGCATTCCGCTGGTGTCCACTTTCTGCCCCGCTTCCGCCTCGCTCTCAATCATGATATTCGCTTTCTGGCTGAGCGTGGTCCCTGCCTCGTTGGTGAGCGACAGTCCGGCTTTGTTCGTGAGGGACAGCGTGGCTTCGTTCGTCAGATTCTGCGTTGCCTGCACGGATACGTTTCCGGTGGCGCTCACACTGACGTCGCCCGTGGTGGAGGCATCGAGCTTCGACCCGCTGAGCGTGAGTTCCCCGCCCTTTAGGGTGATCTTCGAGGCGTTCAGGACGATTTCGCTCGCATTGATTTCAAGTGTGCCGTTCGCCTTCAGCGTGGCGTCGGCCTTCGTCTCCGTCCTGAGCTTGCCGGCGATCTGGTGTGTGGAGTCTCCCTTGACATCGGTGGAGACGTTGCCGTTGACGTCGGTGGAGACATTGCCCTCCGTATCCATGGCGAGCGTGACACCCGGCTCCTCTCCGCCCGCTTGAACGGTCGTGGTGCCGAGGATGCTGGCTTCGAAATCCCGATCCACGTCCACACAGAGGTCCGTCTGGGCGCGAATGAGCACCTCGGGATCGCCCTCGGTCGCTTCCGGGTCGCGGATGGTGATCTCACTGGATCGATTCTTCGGTCCCCCCGGCTCCGATCTCCACCCGAACCGCTCGGGCGCGTCGTAGGAGCCGGGCTTCGCGCCCGGGTGGTGGACGGTTCCCACCACCAGGGGTTGCTCCGGATCTCCGTCGACGAAGTCCACCACTACAGTTTGGCCCACGCGCGGAATGAATCGCGTTCCCCATTCCTGGCCGGCGAGGCCCTGCACGACGGGGATCCAGCACGAAGTGGCTCCGCTCTCGTCCCACGGGAACCGGACCTGAATCCGGCCCAGGTCGTCCGTGACTGCAGCGCCGCTGGTGTCGCCCGCCACCACCGCAAGCTGCGGCCCTACCGCCCTCCGGCGTGCTGCCCGCCACCCCGGCGCCACGAGCGTCCCTGAGGGAACCAGCTCCGCCACCACGTCCACGCCATCCTCCGAAGCGGTGATGGACGTGCTCCACACGAAGTAGGTCCCGTCCGCGTCGAGCGCCGCCGGGAGGTCTCGCACCTTCACGGTGCCCCCGGGAACGAGACCCCGCAGTGCGCCTGCCACGCGGAGGACCACCCGCGACGACTCCAATGCATTGGTCCGGGAGGTCGCCTCCGGTTGCACCGGGGCTGTTCCCTGGCCGTCCCAGCCCACCACCGGCCAGGCGGGTACGACCCAGGTGGAGGCACCGTCCCCACTCCCTCCCTTCACGGACGTCGCACTTCCGTCGGGCCCAGCCACACACAGGGAGACGCTCCCCGTGAGCCCACGATGAGCGAGAGAAGCGTCGCGTATGACGTCGTCGAGATCCTCCGTCGTGACGGCTGCTCGCGGTGAAATCTCGTGGGGGCCCGGGCAGTGCTCCCCGGTGGCCCGCCCCTCGCGGACGTGCCACCTGAGCGCCCCCTTTTTGTGGTCGAACGAATAGATCCACCCTTCATCTTCGAGTATTCGCTCGAGAAAATTCAGGTCGGATTCGTCATACTGCACGCGGTAGGACCGTGGCTTTCCCGTCTCGTGCACGTGGATCTCCATCTTCCGGCCCAGTGGCTCACACACCGCTTCCACCAGCGCCCCCGGGGTCTGGTCCTGGAAGACCCGGCCGGCGGCGCGCCGCCTCAGGAGCGCCAGCGGGGGTTCCAGGACGAGATGCAGCGTGATCCCACCCGGACCGGCGGCGACGGCCCCCACCTCGGTGGTGAGCCCGTGGATCCAACGCACACCTCCGGAGGCGAGGACGAGGCCCACGGAACACTCGCTGTCCACCAGCCTGGAGAGGTTTACGGTCTCGCCGTCCTTCGGTTCGACGTTCAGATGGACGTCGAAACGGAACGGCTCGGATACACGTTCCTCGCCGCTCAGCGCCACGGGGCGGGCTCCCGCGGGCCCGTCGGGCCAGTGGAGTACCAGAGGCCCTTTGGATGATTCGGACATGTTGCCCTCCCGGAGCTAGGTCGTAGGTGCGATGCGGAACGAGAACGCGCCGCGGTCGTCCACGTCGACGTGGACGCTGTCGAATGCGCGCTCCTCGGCCATGCACTCCAGGACGCGGTCGGAGAGTTCCGGAAGCATGGTGTGCGTGATGATGGCGTCGATGTTGCGCGCGCCGCTCTCCACCTCCCGGCACCGGGCGGTGATGGCGTCCACGACGGCGTCGGAATACGTGAGGTCGGCGCGGTGCTGCTCCCAGAACCGTTGTTGAATGCGAGTCATCTTCAAGCGCACGATCTCGCTCAGGTCAGGGTCGGCCAGCGGGTAGTAGGGCACCGTGACCAGGCGGCCCAGGAGGGCGGCGGGGAAGCGGCTTGTGAGTGCGGGCCGGAGGGCGGTCACCATCTCGTCGGCACTCGGCCTCGCCCCGCCGGCGCATGCGTCCATCACCAGCTCCCATCCGACGTTCGACGTGAGGAAGATGATGGTGTTCTTGAAATCGATGAGCTGGCCCTCACCATCCTCCATCACTCCCTTGTCGAAAACCTGGTAAAAGAGCTCCAGGACGTCCGGATGCGCCTTCTCCACTTCGTCCAGGAGCACGACGGAGTAGGGCCTGCGCCGGACTGCCTCCGTGAGCACGCCGCCGGTACCGTATCCCACGTAACCGGGGGGGGCGCCTTTGAGCTGGGAAACGGTGTGCGCTTCCTGGTACTCCGACATGTTCACCACGATCATGTGGCGCTCCCCGCCGTAGAGGAGGTCCGCCACCGCCGCAGCCGTCTCCGTTTTCCCCACGCCCGAAGGGCCCACCAGGAGGAACACGCCTGTGGGCTTCTCCGGGTCCTCCAGACGAGCGCTGGACGTCCCGATGCGGCGGGCGATCATGTCCAGCGCCTCCGGCTGGCCCACCACACGCTCCGCCAGGAGGTCACGCAGGTTCATGACGGCGCGCACCTCGTGGCGCACCATCTTCCCCACCGGGATGCCGGTCCATTCGGCGAGCACCTGCGCCACAGCCGAGGAGTCCACCTGGACCGGAACGAGGGGACTGTCTCCCTGCACGCCGGCCAGCTGCTCTTCCAGCTCGGAGAGCTCTTCCAGAAGTGCGGGGATCTCGCTGGACGAAAGTCCTTTCTCCCCCGCCTCGTGGAGTGCCAGGTGGAGCGGGGCCATGCGCTCGACGATGGCTCGTTCCTCGGCCCAGCGCTTCTCCAGGACGGCCAGATTCCGGCGTGCGCCCTTCAGGCGGCGGGCGAGCTCGGAGATGCGATCATCGTCTGAGCCGGTGCGGAGGCTCTCGCGGCGTGCGATGGCGAGTTCCATCTCCAGTCGATCCACGTCGCGGCGTGCGGACTCCACGCGGGCGGGCGTGCTGGACTGGCCCATGGCAACCCGGGCCGCGGCGGTATCCAGGAGGGTCACCGCCTTGTCCGGCAGCCGGCGGCCGGGGATGTAGCGGTGGGACAGTTCCACGGCGTCCCGCACCGCCTCGTCGATGATCCGCACGCCGTGGTGGCGCATGAGGATTTCCGCGACACCTCGCAGCATCTCGATGGCGGTGTCCGGATCGGGCTCCTCCACCTTCACCACCTGGAATCGTCTTGCCAGTGCCGCGTCTTTCTCCACGTACCTCTTGTACTCGGTCCACGTGGTAGCGGCGATGGTGCGGAGCTCGCCCCGTGCGAGGGCAGGCTTGAGGAGGTTTGCGGCGTCGCCCTGTCCCTCCGCCCCACCCGCCCCGATGAGGGTGTGGGCCTCATCAATGAAGAGGATGCTGGGTCGCTCCGAAGCGCGAACTTCCTCGATCACAGACTTCAGGCGGTTTTCGAACTCGCCCTTGATGCCGGCACCGGCCTGGAGAAGGCCGAGGTCCAGCGCCAGCACGCGGGCGTCGCGGAGGGGGTCCGGGACGTCTCCTTCGGCGATCCTCTGGGCGAACCCCTCCACGACGGCCGTCTTGCCGACGCCGGCATCCCCCGTGAGGATGGGGTTGTTCTGTCTCCGGCGCATGAGGATGTCGATGACCTGGCGCACTTCACGGTCCCGGCCCCGGACGGGGTCGAGGCGGCCCTGCGCCGCTGCCTGCGTCAGGTCCACCGTGAAGCGGGCCAGAGAGGAATCGTGGGCGGATGAGGCGTGAGGCCTGCCGGCGGTAGAAGCTGGAGTTGGCCCACCGGGCACCACGTCCTGGCTACCACGGTCGGAGCCCGTCGCGGTCCCGTCCGCGGCCGCGACGCCTTCGGGCGAGTCGGCGACGAGCTCGCGGAGGTTCTCCCGGAGGTGGTCTCTCTGGACGGACGCGAGCGCGGGTGCGGACTCTTGTATCACGTGTGCCCTCAGGAGGTCGTCGTCCAGGAGCGCCAGGATCAGCGCGGACGTGCGCACCTCGTTCTCGCCCAGGGTGAGTGAGGCGTGGGACCAGGCGCGCTCAAGGAGCCGCAGAACCTGTGGCGAGAAGGCGGGGGTACGCCCGTTGCCGCGCTTGAAGCCCTGAATGGCCCGGCGTAACTGGTCCGCCAGGGTGTCCTGGTCCACCTCATAGTAGCGGAGGATTCTGTGGACATCGGTGTCGCCGAGACCCAGAATCGCCTCCAGGAGGTGCTCGACCTCCACGTCGTAGTTCGTCTGACGGACACACCCCTGTGCGGCGAGTTCGAGGGCTCTGCGGCTGACGGGACCCAGGCGTTGGATGAGGGCTTTGAGTTCGGTTGACATGACACTCCACACGATGGGCGGCGGCCGCGACTCCGGGTGAGATTCGGTGCGGAAACGCCCGAATAATCCCGGGGTCGGGGGGTGTGGGCAAGCGCGACGGATCCGGGAACGCTTGCGGGGGCCAGTCCGCGGGGTGCAGAATCGGGCGACGCGTTCTCGGACCTCACGCCCGAAGGTGCCGCACTCGTGCGATTCATCGACCACGCGAAGGCGATCCGGGATCTCCTGCAGAACACCAACACCGCCGCGGAGCGGGTACTCGCAGGATCCGACGTCTCGATCCTGCCTGCAGCGGCCCGTATGGCGGAGGATGTGCGGTCGAGGGTCGTGGATGGCGGTGAGATCCCATCGCCACCGCCGGGATCCACGGCGCTCACCACACTCGTTGTGACCGGCGTCCTCGCACCGCCGCTGGCGCTAGCCGGGTGGGGCGCCTACATGGCGGGCCGCAAGGCGAAAGCCTCCGTGCGGGCTCGGGAGGCCATCTCGAATGCGGCACATGAGCTGGGTCGGAGCAAACGTAAGCTGGCTCTGAACATCGCGGCGGCGGGGGCACTCACCGGGATCGCCATCGCCACCGGAGGTGCCGGCGCAGTAGCCATTCCGCTGCTTCTTGCCTCTCCCCTCGGTTCGAAAGTTGCGCGGCGCGGCTATTCGACGGCGCGTCTCTGGCTCCGGGAGTGGCGTGCGCGCCCGGTTTCAGAGGAGGCGCTCACCGAGGGGTCGGAGGAGGAGCGCGCGAAAGCGCGCGCCAGGAACCGCGAGAAGCGCCGGAAGCGAATCCAGGCCCGCCGGTACCGCCTGCAGCACAAGGTGCTCGAGCCGGCTCACCACTCCCTGCGCGAGATGCTACGCCAGGATCGCAGCTTTCAGGGCGCCCTCGAACGCCGCCCTCGCACCTGTTCCGACTGGATCGATCGGCTGGCCAGTTACTACCGCGCGGTGGGGGCCGCCAAGCGGGCCATGCCCGGGATGCAGGACGTGTTGAGCTTCTACCTGGACCTGCTGACCGAGCTGGACGAGCGCACGGTGGACTTCGAGAAGAGACTTCCCTCCGTCATGGACCGGATCGCCGCTCAGATCTACGCCCCCCACGACGGTCACGCAGGATGCACGCTGACCGGTGCGTTCAGTGATATCTCGTCCACGCGCAGCTTGAAGCACGGAATCTGTTACGAACTCGTGAACGATCACCGTGGCTGGCATCCGCGCAGGGCGAAACACAGCTCCCGGACGACGTGGGAACGGGACAAGTTTGTGGTGGGGAGAACGGCAGAGGCGGTACGTCCCTACGTGATGCTGAAGCTGTTCCATGACGCAGCGAACTGGGGCAACCTTATGAAGGGGTTCGCCAAGACTCCCCGTCGCGGGCGGCTGGTGCGGGCATTCGACTACATGGATCAGGATCTGCGTAGGCTCATCACCAAGAAAGTCCTGCCCGGGTTCTTCGACGCGGACGGGAAGTACAAGTTCGTGAGCAAGTCGGCGGTGGACGCCGACGTGGGATCGGTTCGTTCCACGCCCATCCCAGGGGCGGCAGGCACGTCGCGGGCGGCGCCGCTCAGCCAGGCCGGTGCGGAGTTGGGGGTGCAGATGGGGCTCACGGGCGCCAGCAAGACCGGGCAGCTCCTCCTGAATCAGTTCGCCACCGGCGTGCTCTCCTCAGGTCCGGCGATCACGAACTATGCCCTATCCGCAGCGACGGTAGCTGCGGACTTCTTCAACCGTAGACTCAACCGCGCCAGCTTCGCTACGGGACGGAAGCTCACCAGGAAGCAGCGGCTGAAAGCCATGATGGGAAAGTCCGTATCCGCCGCTGGCGAGTTTCTGAGCACGGAGGAGTTTATCGAGCTGGAAATCGAGTCGCTGACCGACACGCTGGAGGCGTTGGGAGACGCGTGGAAGGACTTCGACAGGGCGTGCGAGCAGTTCGAAGTCGTGGCGTCGAAGCAGCCGGCCAACTGCAGAGAGGCATTCGAGATGGCCGCCGTCATCCTCAGGCACCGCCAGACGTTCTATACGCTCGTGTCATACGCGGGGGCGTTCCACGAGTATGTCGGTACGGTGGGGATGGCCTTCCTGAGCGTTGCGCAGGCGCTGGTGGAGAGAGAGCCGGAGCTCGTGAAGGAGCTGTCGCAATGGCTGGGAACCGCGCATATCAAGCGTGAGCCCGTTCCCGGTACCGGATCCGGAGCGTTGGAGGAGCAGGAGTCCACGACCCTCTGTCCGGGCTTCTGCTATGCGCCGCTCACCCCCAACCTCATTGATGCCATCGACCACACTCAGTGGGGCTACGGATATGTGGGAGACGCCGCCCGTCCCATCGGGGGGAACCACCGCATCACCCCGCTGGCGCGTTGAGGCCGTAACCGTGACGGCCGCCGCAGCCCTCAGCGCAGCGGCGGCGTGCCGGCGGGCGGCCGCCGGTGCCGCGTGGCCTGCTCGTAGGCGTACGCGATGCGAATGAGCACGGGCTCGGACCACGCGTCGCCGTAGATCTGCAGCCCCACCGGGAGTGAGCCCTCGCGCACCCATCCCATGGGCACTGTGATGGCGGGAAAGCCCGTGGGTGGGGAGAGGATGGGGCTGTTGTTGCCGTGGGGTGTGGAGAGGTCTCCCACCAGGCGCGGCGGATTGTTCCAGGTGGGGTAGATGAGGGCGTCCACGCCGTGCGCCTCGAGGGTGGCGCGCACCGCGGCCCGCAGCCGCGCCTCCCCCTCCTTCGCCTTCAGGCACTGCTCGTTGGTGTCGGGCGTGCCCTCGAAGCGGAGGAAGCGGCGGACGGTGGGAAGCACGGTGCGGTCCACCTTTCCGCTCTCCTCGATCTCCTTGAGCGTGCGTACCGGAGCGTCGGGCACGGTGGCCAGGTAACGTTCGATGTCGTAGCGGAAGCGGGGGCAGGAGAGGCCCCGGCGCAGCGTGTCCAGGCCTTCGATGCGCACCTCCTCCACCACCTCCGCCCCCAGCGCCCGCAGCTCCTCGATGGCCTCTACGAAGCGCACCAGCACCTCCGGGTCGGCGGTCTCGGTGTAGGCGAGCTGTGTGGCCACCCCGATGCGGACGCCGTGGAGGTCGGGTCGCAGGAATGTGGTGTAGGTGGGAGGCCTGCGTGTGTCGGCCTCCGCCGTCACCGGGTCGGCGGGGTCGCTGCCGGCGATGACGTCGAAGACCCGGACGGCGTCCTCCACGGTGCGGGCCATGGGGCCCCCGATGTCACGGTGGGCGTAAAGCGGCATGATGCCGTCGCGGCTGGTGAGGCCCATGGTGCTCCGGATTCCCACCAGGGCGGTGTGGCTGGACGGCCCGCGGATGGAGTTGCCCGTGTCGGTGCCCAGTCCCACCAGACCGAAGTTGGCGGCCACGGCGGCGGCGGTTCCGCCGCTGGAACCTGCCGGTACCCGGTTCAGCGCGTAGGGGTTGAAGGTGAACCCGGGGAGCATGGACCCGATGGTCTCGTAGGCGGTGAAAGCGAACTCGGCCAGGTTTGATTTCGCCAGCACGATGGCGCCCGCCTCGCGGATGCGTCGGACCTGGAAGGCGTCGTCGGCGGGCCGCGACTCCGCCAGCGACGCCGAACCCCCGGTGGTGGGCATGTCGTGTGTGTCGTAGTTGTCCTTCACGATGAAGGGGATGCCGTGGAGCGGTCCGGTGAGTCGGCCTGTGCGGCGGAGCACCGCGTCCAGCGAGTCGGCCCGCTCCAGCGCGCGGGGGTTCACCAGGATGATGGCGTTCAGCGACGGACCCCGCTTGTCGTAGGCGTCGATCCGGCGGAGGTACGCCTCCACGAGGGCCCGGGCGGTGAGGGTCCCGTCCAGCATCGCCCGGTGCGCTTCGGCGATGGTGAGTTCCATGAGCTCCACGCCGCCCACCGTCTGTGCTCCGGAGGGTGCGGGCGAGGCGAGGGCGAGCATCAGCGCCGCCACGACGGGTGGGAGCACGGCACAGCGCGACATGGGGCTTCTCCTCCTTCGGGGTACGGCGGAAAAGTAGGGCCCAGCGGCCGGGTACGGCTACGGACCGCCGGGCCGCGCCGCCACGAGAGCGCCGGGTGCCGCGTCCACCCGGTAGCGCTCGTCGAGGCACGGAGACGGATCCAGGTGGCAGGCGCGGAGGAGCGCGGCGGGCTGTGCGCCGAAGATACGGTTGAGCGCCGACTCGGCGTGGAAGTGCGCGCGGAAGATCTCGCCTTCCGTGAGCCCGCGTCCCGGCCGGTTGGGAAACATGAGGCCCCTCTCCGTGTGCTCCAGCGTGAAGGTATGGCCCAGCTCGTGCGCCAGGAGCGTCGGGAAGCGGTCGGTGCCCTCCGCCAGCCAGATGTGGCCCGCCCAGCAGCCCCAGCCCGTCACGTTCCCCCCGTCGATGCTGGAGACCACGTAGACCTGAATGGCGTCGTCGGGGACGGAGCGCGCGCAGAGTCCTGAGCTGGAGAGGTGCACCTCGGCGCCGGCGGAGGTCTCGTCGAAGAAACGCACCGTATCGAAGGCCACCCCGACGCCCTCCGCCCACCAGATCCCGGCGGCCTCCGCCACCTGGTCCTGGATGATGGCCTTCTGGGCATCGAACTCGCCCACCTGCACGTGGACGTCCAGCACCAGGGGCACCGCGGGCAGGAGCTCCAGCGTCACCGTGTCCCGAGCGGGTGTCCAGGCGGGGGCCGCCCACAGAGGTCGGTTGTCGTGACCGAACACCAGCAGCTCCACGCCGGGCGCGTTCACCAGCGGGACCGCCAGGGCGGTGTCGGCGGTGGGGCGGGACGCCAGCACCTCCAAGGGCGCGCCCGGGCGCACCAGGGCGAAGCCCCGCAGCGGCCCGCCGGCGCCCCGCGCCACCACGTGGTCCGCCGCCTCGGGGCCGACGACGCGTGCCTCCACGTCCAGGGCGGCGGTGCCACCGGTGACGCGCACCGTGAGCGTCTGAACGGGCTCGGTGGCGGACCCCACCTGCCAGCGCACCGACGCCGTCCCCGCCGGGTCGGTCTCCGCCTCCCGGCCCAGCGGGATCCCGTGCCCCTCCGCGGTGGAGAAGGTGAGGTGCACGCCCGCCACGGCGGCGCCCTCCCGGTTCACGGCGCGTACCACAATGGGCTCCAGGAGGGGCCACGACTCCAGGCCCACCTGGCCGGCGCCGGAGACCAGCTCCAGCGTCAGCTCCTCGGGATCGGGGCCCGCAGGACCGTCGCCGCAGGCTCCCAGCGCCGCCGCCACCAGGAGCGCCGCCGCCCGGCGGGCGGTTCGCAGCGGCTCAGTCGTCCAGGAGGGCGCGCGCCCGGCTCCAGATCCCATCGAACATGGCCTCCGTGAGCTTCCCGGTGAAGGTGTTCTGTTGACTGGGATGATACGAGCCGAGGAGGACCACGTGACCGAGAGGGCCCACCTCGACGCCGTGCCCGAACCGGGGCCTGGGGCGCGGCACCGGCACGCCGAGATCCGCCAGGATCCGGAGCGTCTGATCCCACGCCATCCTCCCGAGCGCGACGATCACCCGCACCCGCTCCAGCAGCTCCAGCTCCGCCTCCAGCCAGGGGCGGCACGCCTCGCGCTCCTGGGGCGTGGGCCGGTTTCCCGGCGGCGCGCAGCGGACGATGGCGGTGACGAAGGCGTCGTGGAGCCGGAGCCCGTCGTCGCGGCTCACCGCTTCCGGGCGCGACGCGAAGCCTGCCCGGTGGAGCGCCCGGTAGAGCCAGTCGCCGGAGCGGTCTCCGGTGAACATCCGGCCGGTGCGGTTGGCGCCGTGGGCCGCCGGCGCCAGCCC
>WGEM01000453.1 GCA_015492755.1 Gemmatimonadota bacterium
TCATGGAACGACGGGCACGCGCGAAGGTGGGCACCCGGTTCATCGTGCCCAACGAAGGAAGCCGCGGCCTGGCGATCCGGGCCTACGGCGCCGCCGACGGCCACGTGGTGGTGCTCCCCACGTCGGTGGACGTGAGCCGGATCCGGGACGCGGTGAAGCGGGTGGACCGCAAGAACGCGCGGGTCCTCCTGGGCCTCGCCCCCGACGAGACCGCGGTGGCGCTGGTGACGGAGTTCGAATCGGCGGCACGCCTGGACGAGATTCTGCAGGGCTTCCTCACCGCCCACCGGGAGTATCCGAAGCTCCGGCTCTTCATGGTGGGCACCGGCCGCTATGAGAGCCAGATCCGCTGGAAGGCGGAGGAACTGCGCCTGGGCGATTCGGTGATCTTCCTGGGGCGAGGTACGGAGGCGGGCCCCATATGGGCCGCCGCCGATCTCGCCATCGACGCCACGCCCTGGTCGTCGTGGAGTCGAACGGCCCTCATCGCCATCGCCGCGGGCGTGCCCACCATGAAACGACAGGAAGGTGCATTCGGATGGCCCGAGGAGCTGGACGAGGCGTTCCCGATGATCTCGGGACATCCCGATCGGTTCGCGCGCGAACTGGTGAGCCTGGCGGCGGGCCACGGCCTGACGGAGCAGATCGCCGCCTACGGCCGCCGGGTGGCGGGTGAGGTGGATGTAGGCGTGGTGGTGGAGCAGCTGGGATCCCTCTACGAATCTCTTGCAGGATGAGCGATATGCGCGTGCTGGTCACTGGCGGGGCGGGTTTCATCGGGTCGCACCTCGTGGAGCGTCTTCTGGAGCGGGGAGACGAGGTCTTCGTGGTGGACAATCTGTCCACCGGGACGCTGGACAATCTCGCGGCGGTGCGTGATCACCCTTCGCTCCACCTGAACGTGGACACCATCCTCAACCATCCCATGATGCACGAGACGGTGGGGAAGGTTGACCTGGTGATCCACCTGGCGGCGGCAGTGGGGGTGCGCAAGATCATCGAGGCCCCGGTGGAGACCATCACCACGAACGTCCGCGGCACCGAGATCATTCTGGACTGCTGCGCCGCCCATGGTACGCCCCTCTTCGTGGCCTCCACGTCGGAGATCTACGGAAAGGCGGGAGACCGCCTCCACGAGGAGCACGACCGCGTCATGGGACCGTCCACCCATCGGCGTTGGGCGTACGCCTGTACGAAGGTGCTCGACGAGTTCCTGGCTCTTGCTTACCACCACGAGCGCGGCCTGCCGGTGATCATCGGGCGCTTCTTCAACACGGTGGGCCCGCGTCAGGCGGGCCAGTGGGGCATGGTGGTCCCCCGGTTCGTGGAGCGCGCGCTGGCCGATAAACCCATCGAGGTCTACGGCACCGGGACGCAACGGCGCTGCTTCTGCCACGTGGAGGATACGGTGCGGGCGGTGGAGGGTCTGGTGGCGTGCGATACCGCCTGGGGCGAGGTCTTCAACATCGGACACGAGTCCGAGATCTCCATCCGGGGGCTGGCGGAGCGGGTGCGGGAGCTGGCCGGATCCCGCTCGGAGATCGTCACCGTACCGTACGAAGTGGCGTACGGAGAGGGCTTCGAGGACATGGAGCGCCGACAGCCGGACACCTCCAAGATTCGTGGCTTCATCGGTTGGGAACCCAGGTACGATCTGGACGACATCATCCGCTCCACCATCGACTTCATGAGGGCGTGAGCCAGCGCCGACCGGTTCTCATCCACCGGGTCATCGCCCGCCTCAATATCGGTGGTCCCGCGATGCACGTGGTGAACCTCACACGGGCGCTGAATGATGGCCGGTGGCGTACCCGGCTCATCGCCGGGCGAGTGGAGGCGACGGAAGGCGACATGACCTACTACGCGCGCGAGCGCGGTGTGTCCGTGGATCTGATCCCCACCATGTCCCGGTCGCTGAATCCGCTGGCGGACGCGCGGACGTTGGCGGCGCTCTACCGCCGTTTCCGTCGTGAACGACCTCAGATCGTCCACACCCACACGGCGAAGGCCGGTACGGTGGGGCGCGTCGCGGCGGTGCTGGCGGGTGTCCCGGTGCGGGTCCACACCTACCACGGGCACGTGCTGGGTGGCGCCTACTTCGGACGGATGGCGACGTGGTTCTTCAGGCTCATCGAGCGGGCGCTGGGGCGCCTGACCCACCGGTTGGTGGTGCTGACGGAGCGCCAGGCGCAGGAGATGGCGAACGAACTGCGGATCGCACCGCGGGACCGCTTCGTGGTGATCCCCCTCGGGCTGGAGCTGGACCGCTTCCTGGCTGTGGAACCCCGGGATCGACGCGCCGAGACGAGGCGTAGGCTCGGCCTGCCGCGCGACGCGCTGGTGGTGGGGATCGTGGGAAGGCTGGTGCCGGTGAAGAACCATGAGCTCTTCCTGCACGCGCTTCGCGCGATCCGGGCCACCGGGCGTGAAGACGTGTGGGGC
>WGEM01000454.1 GCA_015492755.1 Gemmatimonadota bacterium
CGGTATGGGATGGAGCGGAAGACGTAGCCGCAGCCCTCGCAGCGCGCGCGCCCCCGCCAGGCCGAACTCCCGAAACGGAGCCACCGGGCGGCGTCGGCCACGGACTCGGGCATGTGCTCCATGATGAACCAGGTGGCCACGAAGGTCATCCCTCCCGTGGTGAGCCCGCTGATGGCCACCGCGCCCGCCGCGACCCCACCGGCCAGCGCCAGCTTGCGGTACTGCTTCCGGCGGGCGGTGAGTTCCTGTCCGTAGCGCCACCACGCCTCCTCCCGAAGGCTGGCGCCCCCCACCCGTACGACCTCCAGCGGTCCGTACTGAAAGAGCGCGATGTTGTCGGTCTGCGACAGGAGCCTCACCCGGTCGCGGGTAAGCCGCTCCAGATCCTCCAGCACCTCCCAGCGCTCCTCGATGGGCACCAGCGACCACCGCTTGCACACCCGGCACACCACCCAGAGGCGGCCGCGGCCCGGGTCGTAGGCGATGCGTCTCCCGTGGGGGAACCGCTCCAGAACTTCGTTGGCCTCGAAGGGCGCGGCGCAGACCAGACAGCGAGTGAACACGGCCGCTCCTCCGTCCTCTCCGGTGGTCGAGTGGTGCCGGGTGAGGTACCCCGGTCCGGCGGCGCGCGTGCCGGTGGGCGTTTCACCACCCGGGGCGCACCCGCCATATTGTGCCTCACTGTGCCTCCGAGGTCCCGTCCCCCTCTACGGTCCACCGTATGCTTCTCGTCATCGACAACTACGACTCCTTCACGTACAACCTGGTGCAGTTCCTGGGCGATCTGGGCGCCGATCCGGTGGTGGTTCGTAACGACGAGCGCACCCTGGAGGAGCTGGAGGCGATGGGCCCTGAACGCATCGTGGTCTCGCCGGGGCCGTGCACGCCCGCCGACGCGGGGGTCAGCGTGGAGGCATTCCGGCGCTTCGGCGCCCGCGGCGTCCCCATGCTGGGCGTGTGCCTGGGGCACCAGGCGCTGGGGGAAGCCTTCGGGGGCCGCACGGTGCGGGCGCGGCGGGTGATGCACGGCAAGACCGGCCCGGTGCGCCACAACGGAGAGGGCCTCTTCGCCGGTGTGCCCAGCCCCTTCCAGGTGGCGCGGTACCATTCGCTGGTCACCGACGCGGACGCGCTCCCCCCCGAGCTGGAGCCGGTGGCGTGGAGCACGCATCCCGCGGACGAGGGGGAGGTGCAGGCCATGCGCCACCGGGCGCTTCCCCTCTGGGGCGTGCAGTTCCATCCCGAGTCGCTCTTCAGCGCACACGGGAAGACGCTCCTGGCCCACTTCCTGGCGCTGTGAGGGACGGCCCCGACACCGCGCGACGGACGGCGCTGCTGGAGCTCGTGGCGGCGTCGTCCGCGGCGCTCCTCCAGGAGCTGGCGCTCATCCGGTGGCTCCCGGCGGAGGTGCGCGTCCTGGGCTATTTCCCCAACCTCGTGCTCATCGCCGCCTTTCTGGGCCTGGGCGTGGGGAGCCTGCGCGCCCGGGACCGCTCCTGGCTCGTGCTCTGGCCCGTGCTCCTGGTGGTTCTGACGGGCTCGGCGCTCCTCCTGGGCCGCGTCGCCTTCACCGCGGAAGGCGTCACGGAGCACCTCTGGCTCCTCTACGAAGACCTTCCGCCGGACGCACCTGTGGTGGAGGGCGTGCGCCTTCCCGTGGTGATCCTCTTCCTCCTCACCGCGCTCTCGTTCGTCCCCCTGGGCCAGATCATCGGGCGTCGCCTTCAGACCTTCGCGGCCTCCCGGGATGCGCTCCACGGGTACGCCGCCGACCTGGGCGGCTCGCTGGCCGGCGTGGTCCTCTTCGCCCTGGTCTCCTACGGCTCGCTTCGCCCCGTCTGGTGGTTCGCCCCCTTCCTGGCGGTGGGTCTCGTCTTCTACCGCAGGCGGCCCGGCCTCGCCGCAGGGCACGTGGCGGCGGCGGTGGTGGTGGTGGCGTTGCTGGTGCGCAGTGACGACGCGGATCTCTACAGCCCCTACTACGCACTCACGGCGGTGGGGGTGGAGGGCCTCCCGGATGTCCGCATTCGTGCCAACGGGTCGCTCCACCAGGTGGCCGCCGACATGACGGCGTACGACATCGATCTGGAGTGGCGCCGGAGGGCGCTGGACGGCTACCGAATCCCCCACCGCGCGCTGGGGCGCCCCATCCGGCGGGCGCTGGTCCTGGGGGCCGGCACCGGAAACGACGTGGCGGTACTCCTGGACAGCGGCGCCTCCGAGATCCACGCCGTGGAGATCGACCCCGGCATCATCCGACTGGGTCGCGACGTGCATCCCAATCATCCCTACGCCGATCCCAGGGTGCGCGTGCACAACACCGACGCCCGGACCTTCCTGCAGCACACCGACGAGACCTTCGACCTCATCGTCTTCGGGACGCTGGACTCCATGACGCGCCTCTCGGCGCTCTCCAGCGTCCGGCTGGACAACTTCGTCTACACCCGCGAGGCCATCCGGGCGGCCCGCGGGCGCCTCACCGACGACGGCGGACTGGCGCTCTACTTCATGGTGGGCGAGCCCTACATCCACCGGCACCTTGTGGGACTCCTGGCGGACGCCTTCGGACGGGCGCCGGCGGTGGTGCAGGGCTCGTTCTCCATGTTCAACACCGTCTACATGGCGGGGCCCGCCTTCCTGCGCCTCCCCCGTCGGGCGGTGGACGTGGAGGTGGCGGAGGAGGCGCGTGCGGGAGCCGTGGATCTACCGGGAGATGACTGGCCCTACCTCTACCTCCCCGAGCGCGGCGTCACGCCCTTCTACGCCGGGACGCTCCTCCTCCTGGCGCTCCTGGCGGCGGGTCTCCTGGCGGCAGCCTCGCCGGCGGTGCGCGCCGCGCCGAAGCGCCCGGGCTCCATCGACGTGGAGATGGTCCTCTACGGTGCGGCCTTCCTCCTCATGGAGACCAAATTCGTCACCTCCATGAACCTTCTCTGGGGCGCCACCTGGCTCACGTCGGCGGTGGTCTTCGGCGCGGTCCTGGCCACCATCCTGGGGGGTACGCTCCTCCGGTCGGCGCGTCCGGGCATCTCGTGGACCGCGGCGGGCCCGGGCCTGGTCCTCTCGCTCCTGGTGGTCTACGCGGTCCCGGTCCACGCCCTGGCACTCCCGTCCGCTGCCGCCCGCCTGGCGGCCAGCGCGCTGTACGTGGGTCTTCCCGTCTTCTTCGCCTCACTCTGCTTCGCCGACCGGTTCGCGGCGCGACCGTCTCTGGACGCCGCCTTCGCGTGGAATCTGGTGGGGGCGGTGCTGGGCGGCCTCCTGGAGTTCCTCTCCATGACGCTGGGCTTCCGCGCCCTCACTCTGGTGGCGCTGGCTGCCTACCTCCTGGCCTTCCTCACTGCGCTCCGCGCGCGGGCGTTGACCCTCGGCCCCGCCTCGCGGTAGCTTTCATGGCGTGAATTTTGCAAAGAAATCGCGCATCCCTGCCCCCGGAAGGGCGTCTTGAGCGGCCAGGTCCTCGGCATCGTCCCCGCCCGGCTGGCGTCGGCGAGGCTTCCCAATAAACCGCTGTATCCCATCGCCGGTCGCCCCCTCATCGAATGGGTCTGGCGGCGCATCGAGCGCATGTCGGTGCTGGACCACGCGGTGGTGGCCACCGATTCCGAGGAGGTGGCCGAGGTCTGCCGGTCGCTGGGCGCGCCGGTGGAGATGACGGCGCCTCACCATCCCTCCGGAACCGACCGCGTGGCGGAGGTGGTGCGGCGCCCCGCCTACGAGGCCTTCACCTACATCATGAACGTGCAGGGCGATGAGCCGCTCCTGCAGGAGGCCCACGTGAAGGCCGCCATCGAGTTGGTGCGGGAAGGGGGCTGGGACGTGGGCACGTGCGCCACACCCTTGATGACGGACGAGGCCCGCACCAGCGCTTCGGTGGTGAAGGTCGCCCGAGCCGCCAGCGGCCGCGCGCTGTACTTCTCCCGGGCCCCCATTCCGTACAAGCGCGACGAGAAGCCGGTGGGCGAGGAACTGGAACGCGAGCCCTTCCTGCGCCACATCGGCATCTACGCCTATACGCGGGCGGCGCTGGAGAACTGGGTGGCGCACGCCCCGTCCCGACTGGAAGAGCTGGAGAAGCTGGAACAGCTCCGGCCGCTGGAGGCTGGCCTCCGCATCGGCGTGGCGGTGGTGGGCGCGGCCGATCCGGGTGTGGACACACCCGCCGACGTCCTGAGGGTGGAGCAGAAACTGGCGGAGCTGGACGCCATCCCCGTATGAAGCGAGCCATGACCGAGACCCAAGAACAGCCCACGAAATACATCTTCGTCACCGGCGGCGTCGTCTCCTCGCTGGGTAAGGGGATCACCGCCGCCTCCATCGGACGGCTCCTGAAGGAGCGCGGGCTCCGCGTGACGCTCCAGAAGTTCGATCCGTACATCAATGTGGACCCCGGCACCCTCCCCCCCTTCCAGCACGGCGAGGTCTTCGTCACCGACGACGGCGCGGAGACGGATCTGGACCTGGGCCACTACGAGCGCTTCATCGATCAGTCGCTCTCCCAGGCCAACAACATCACCACCGGTCGGATCTATCAGACCGTCATCTCGAAGGAACGGAGGGGTGACTACCTGGGCTCCACCGTTCAGGTCATCCCGCACATCACCGATGAGATCAAGGCGGCCATCAGCCGGCTCTCCGCAGACCACGACGTGGTCATCACCGAGATCGGCGGCACAGTGGGTGACATCGAGTCGCTGCCGTTCCTGGAGGCCATCCGCCAGTTCCGCGTGGACGTGGGCCGCGAGAACGCCATCTTCGTCCACGTGACGCTGGTGCCCTTCATCCGCGCCGCCGGTGAGCTGAAGACCAAGCCCACCCAGCACTCGGTGCGGGAGCTCATGGAGATCGGAATCCAGCCCCACGTGGTGGTGTGCCGCACCGAACATCCCCTCTCCGACGAGATCCGCAGGAAGATCGCGCTCTTCACCAACGTGGAGCTGGAGGGCGTCATCGAGGCGCGCGACGTGGAGACCATCTACGAAGTGCCGCTGGCCATGAAGGAGCAGCGTCTCGACGACGTCATCCTGGAGCGGCTGGGGGTGGAGGCGCCGCAGCCCGACCTCTCGGCGTGGCGCGCCATGGTGGAGCACATCAAGAACCCGCAGTCGGGAGAGGCGCGCATCGCGGTGGTGGGGAAGTACACCGCGCTGGTGGACTCATACAAGTCCATCCACGAGGCGCTCATCCACGGCGGCATCGCCAACGACGTGAAGGTCCACATCGAATGGCTCTCCTCCGAGCAGTTTGAGGAGGGCGAGGGCGTCGAGATCCTCAAGGAGTACGACGGCCTCCTCATCCCTGGTGGGTTCGGCCCGCGGGGTGTCGAAGGCATGCTGGAGGCCATTCGTTGGGCACGGGAGCACCGCATGCCCTTCTTCGGCATCTGCCTGGGACTCCAGTGCGCCGTCATCGAGTTCGCCCGCAACGTATGCGGGCTGGAGGAGTCCCACTCGTCGGAGTTCAGCGAGGAGTCATCGGATCCGGTGATCTGCCTCCTGGACTCGCAGCTCCAGGTCACCCACAAGGGTGGAACCATGCGGCTGGGCGCCTATCCGTGCGTCCTGGCGGAGGGGACGCGGGCACGCGAGATCTACGGGACGGATGAGATCTCCGAGCGGCATCGCCATCGCTTCGAGGTGAACAACGAGTACAGGGAGATCCTCACCTCGCACGGGCTGACCATCAGCGGCACGTCGCCCGACGGGGGGCTGGTGGAGATGATCGAGATCACCGAGCACCCCTGGTTCGTCGCGTGCCAGTTCCACCCGGAGCTCAAGAGCCGGCCCACCCGGCCGCACCCGCTCTTCGCGTCGTTCATCGCCGCCGCCGCACGCTACGCCGGTGAGGCCCGGCGCCAGCCGGCGGCGGAGCCGGCGGGCGTCTGAGATCCCGGACGGGTGCCGTCGAGGTGTTCGAGCGCTTCACCCTGGTGGCGGGACCGTGCGTCCTGGAGGACGACGAACTCAACCTGAGCGTGGCCCGCACGCTGGCGGGGCTCGCGGCCCGCCTTAGCCTCCCGGTGATCTTCAAAGCCTCCTTCGACAAAGCGAACCGCGCGCGCCTGGAGGCGCCCCGCGGTCCCGGCCTCGCCGCCGGTCTGGCGCGGCTCCGCAGGGTGCGCGACGAGACGGGGCTGCCCCTCCTCACCGACATCCACGCGCCCGCTCAGGCCGAAGCCGCCGCGCAGGTGGTGGACGTCCTCCAGATCCCCGCCTTCCTCTGCAGGCAGACCGACCTCCTGGTGGCGGCGGGCCGGACCGGCAAGCCGGTGAACATCAAGAAGGGGCAGTGGATGGCGCCGGAGGCAATGGCCCACGCGGTGGAGAAGGTGCGCGCCTCAGGCTCGCCCGAGGTTCTGGTGACGGAGCGGGGCACCTTCTTCGGGTACGGCGACCTCGTGGTGGACATGCGGAGCTTCGCACGCGTCCGCGCGGCAGCCGGATGCCGCGTGCTCTTCGACGGGACCCACGCCGTGCAGCGGCCCGGTGCCGCGGCGGGCGCCAGCGGCGGCGACCGGGAGCACACGCCGGCGCTGGTACGGGCGGCGGTGGCGGCGGGGTGCGACGGCCTCTTCCTGGAGGTGCACCCCCGTCCGGAACGTGCGCCCTCCGACGCGGCCACCATGCTGCCGCTGGACCGCCTGGGCCCGCTGGTGGAGGCGGCGCTCCGGATCCGGGAGGCCGCCGGGGCGGACGGCGTGGGAGGCGCGACGCCGTGAGCGGGGGCGCGAATCGCATCCCGGAGACGCTGGCGCGGCGCGTGCGGCTGGTGGTGCTGGACGTGGACGGCGTTCTCACCGACGCGGGGATCTACGTGGGCACCACCACGTCCGGCGAGCGGGTGGAGCTGAAGCGCTTCGACATCCAGGACGGCATCGGGATCAAGATGCTCCAGTGGGCGGGGATCGAGGTGGCGCTGGTCTCGGGTCGGGTCTCGGAAGCCACGCTCCTCCGCGCCCGCGAACTGGGTGTGATGGAGTGCCACCAGGTGCCCAACGCCTATAAGCTCCGCGTGGTGGAAGACCTGCTGGAGCGCAAGGACGTGGCGTGGGAGGAGGTGGCGATGCTGGCCGACGACATCCCCGACCTGGCGGTCCTGAGGCGGGTGGGTCTCAAGGCCGCGGTGGCCAACGCCACCCCTCCGGTGGCGGCGCTGGCGGAGTGGCGCACCACGCGCCGCGGCGGACACGGCGCCGTCCGCGAGTTCTGCGAGGCGCTGCTGGAGGCGCGGGGCGAGCTGGAGGGTGTCATCCGGCGCTACGAAGAGGAGCGAAGCCGGTGAGGGCGCTGGACGACGCGACGCTCCTGGAGGAAGGCCGCCGGGTGCTGCACCTGGAAGCGGAGGCCGTGGCCCGCCTCGCCCGGCGGCTCGACGCCGGCTTCGCGGCGGCATGCCGCCTCCTGGCGGAGGCG
The DNA here is from genome assembly GCA_015492755.1 of Gemmatimonadota bacterium. Classification (GTDB taxonomy): domain Bacteria; phylum Gemmatimonadota; class Gemmatimonadetes; order Longimicrobiales; family Gaopeijiaceae; genus S146-37. Next base: position 7,413 of record WGEM01000454.1, read on the forward strand.
CGGGGCAGGGTGGTGGTGTGCGGCATGGGAAAGTCGGGCCACGTGGCGCGCAAGATCGCAGCCACCCTCACGTCCACCGGGACCCCCGCCACCTTCCTCCACGCCGCGGAGGCACTCCACGGCGACCTGGGCATCGTGGGACCCGACGACGTGGCGGTCCTGGTGTCCAAGTCCGGGGCGGGCTCCGAGCTTCAGCAGCTCCTGGCGCACATGGCGCGTCTGGGCGTCCCGGTGGTGGCCATGACCGGCGAGCCCTCCTCGCCGCTGGCGCGGGACGCCACGGTGGTCCTGGACTGTTCGGTGCCGGAGGAAGCGTGCCCCTGGGACCTGGCGCCCACCAGCTCCACCACCGTCACGCTGGCTCTGGGCGACGCGCTGGCGGTGGCGGTGCTGCAGCTCAGGGGCTTCGACGCCGCCGACTTCGCCGCCCTGCATCCCGGCGGAACCCTGGGAACCAAGCTCAGCGTCCGTGTAGGAGACGTGATGATTTCGGACGCACTGCCCACCCTGGGCCCCGACGCCCGCCTTCGTGACGCCATCGCGCCGCTGGCGCACCTGCGCGGCACCGTGGCCGTGGTGGACGGAGCCGGGCGGGTGGTGGGTGTACTCACCGCCGGCGACCTCACCCGGAGGATGGAGGCCGATCCCGGCTTCCTGGAGGTCCCGGTGCGCGAGGTGATGAACCCACACCCCAAGCGCGCCCGGGCGGATGAGCTGGGCTCGGCGGCGGTACGCCGGATGGAGGAGCACGGAATCATGGCGATGCCTGTGGAGGACGCCGACGGACGCCTGGTGGGCATGGTCCACCTGCACGACCTGATGAGATCTGGAGCGGTCTGAGATGGAGCGAGGATGGCTGTGGACGCGCCTCGGCGTGAGCGCGGTGCTGCTGGCGACGGGACTCGCGGCGTGCGAATCGGAACAGCCGGTCCCCATCGCGTCGCCGGAGCTCCGCGAGATCGGGGCCGACAACGTGGTCTTCGGGATGGTGGCGTTCATGACCTCCCGGGGCATCCGCGAGGGCAGGGTGGAGGCGGACACCGCCTTCATGTTCGCCGACTCCGCGAAGGTCTTCCTCCGCCGCATGCGCATCACCTTCTACAACGAGAACGGAACCGCCCGCGCCACGGTCACCGGCGCGTCGGGGGAGTGGGACCAGAACACCGACCGCATGACCGCCCGGGGGGACGTGGTGCTGGTGGTGCACGAGGACGGCCGCCGCATCGAGAGTCAGGAGCTCCACTACGATCCCAACCGCGACCGCATCTGGAGTGACTCCGCCACGGTTCAGATCCTCCCCGACGGCACGGTGACCCGCGGTTCGGCCTTCGAGTCGGACCTGGAGTTCCGAAACGTGCGGATCCGGAGCATCCGGGGCCGGGTCATCGGCAGGGAGGAGGACTGACCCGTGCCCGTGCCTTCCCGCCCGGAATCGCGGCCGCGGCGCCGCAGCCGCCGCGCCGCGGCGACGCTGGCGGTGCTGTGCGCGCTGGCGGCGGGAGCCGACGAGGCGCGGGCGCAGGAGGACTGCGAGTTCGTGTATCCCTCCGGAGATCTCAACATGATCACCCTCTCGGGGGGCGCGCGCATCACCTACGTGGGCTCGCCGCACATGCTGTGCCGGGACGGCGTGGAGATCTGGGCGGATTCGGCGGTGGCGTATTCCGCGCAGGGGATGCAGCACCTCATCGGCAACGTCCGATTCATCGACGCCAGCGGGGAGCTCCGGGCGCAGGAGGCCCGGTACTTCCCGGATCAGGGGCGACTCCAGGCCGAAGGCGATCTCTTCGTGCGCGACACCGTGCAGGGCTTCACCATCGAGCACGGACGGATGGTGTACCTGCGCGCCAATGAGTTCCGGGATCAGCCTCAGATCGATGTGCGCGTCGGGGTGGACGGGCAGCGCCCGCGGGCGGTGCTCACCATGAAGCCCGCCCCCGCCGCGGCTCCTCCGGAGCCCGACAGCGCCGGAGCCCCCGGCGCCGTGCCCGACTCAAGGGGTGTGCCCCCCTCGGCTGTGGATACGACGGAGGCGGCGGAGCCCGTGGAGGCACGTCCGCCCACTCCGTATGTGGTGGACGCGGACCGCATCTTCCTCCAGGGTGACACCTACTTCCGGGCGGTGGGCACCGTCGAGATCCAGCGCGACTCCCTCCTGGCCTTCGGCGATTCCGCGGAATACGACCAGGTGGCCGGCCGCATCCACCTGGTGGGCTCCGATGCCCGGGTGGAGACGTCCGGCTATGACCTCTCGGGCCGCGTCATTCAGATGCACATGGAGGGCGCCGCCCTCCGGGAGGTGGAGGCGTCCCGCGACGCGCTCCTGGTGGGTGAGGACCTGGAACTCCGCGCGCCGCGCATCCGGATCTTCCTGGACGCCGACCGGATCCAGCGCCTGGTGGCGGTGCGGGCCACGGAGCCGGACGCGCCTCCGGAGGGGGAGCCGGCCGCCGGAGCACCACCCGGGGATCGCGCGGCTCCCGAGCGTCCTCTGGCGCTCGCCGACGGCTTCGAACTCACCGCCGACTCGCTGGACATCCTGGCGCCGGCGGAGGTGCTGGAGCGCATCCACGCGGTGGGCGCCGCCCGGTCGGTGTCGCACGCGCGGGACTCCCTCAACGTGGAGATCCTCCCGGAAGTGGCCCGCGCAGATTGGCTGGAGGGGGACACCATCGTGGTGACCTTCCTCCCCCCCGACTCCGCCGCGGCACCCGGGGACGACCCTCAGGCGCGCATCGACCGGGTGGTGGCCCGCGGCGGCGCCCGGAGCCTCTACCGGCTCATCCCGGCGGATTCGGTGGTGGTGCCGGGGAAGGACCCGCCTGCCGTGCACTACGTCATGGGCGACGCCATCACGCTGGTGATGCGCGACGGCGAAGTGGCCCGGATGGAGGTGACGGGCCAGACCCGCGGGCTCCACCTGGAGCCGCTGCGGCCGCGCGCCGACTCGCTGGCCGACACCACCCCGGTGGACAGCGGCCGCGTCGCGGTGGACACCAGCCGGGTAGAGCCCGCCGTCGGCGGCCGCCGGGCCCCCGCCGCCGCTACCGCGCCCCCGCCCGAGGCGCCCGCGCGTGGAGGCGCGCGCCGCACCAACCCGCACACACGACGCACCAGACGGAGGAACCGACGGTGACCAAACCTGCCACGCTGAGCGCGCCCGAGGTGGACGCCGACGCGGCGCCCAGCCGTTTCTGGGGCGAGAAGCTCACGAAGATCTATCGCCGCCGCCGCGTGGTGAACGAGGTGGACATCGCGGTGGAGCAGGGGGAGATCGTGGGGCTGCTGGGGCCCAACGGCGCCGGCAAGACCACCACGTTCTACATGATGGTGGGCCTCATCGCGCCGGACGGCGGGCGGGTGTACCTGGACGGCCAGGACATCACCAACACGCCGATGTACAAGCGGGCGCGCATGGGGATCGGTTACCTTGCCCAGGAGCCGTCGGTCTTCCGGCGCCTCACGGTGGAGGAGAATGTCCTCGCCATCCTGGAGACCCTGGGACTTCCCCGCGACGAGGAGCGCGCCCGTCTTGAGCAACTCCTGGCCGAGCTGGGGCTCACCGCCCTCCGGTCCAGCAAGGCGTACTCCCTCTCCGGGGGAGAACGACGAAGGCTGGAGATCACCCGCGCGCTGGTGCAGCGCCCCAAGTTCATGCTCCTGGACGAACCGTTCGCCGGCATCGATCCCATCGCGGTGCACGACATCCAGGACATCGTGCGGGGGCTCAAGGACCGGCGTATCGGCGTGGTGATCTCGGACCACAACGTGGAGCAGACGCTGGAGATCGTGGACCGCGCCTACATCATGTACGAGGGCCGCATCCGTGTGAGTGGGAGCGTATCCGAGCTGGTCTGGAACGACGAGGTGGCGGAGATCTACCTCGGGCCCACCCTCACCGCCAGGATGCGCTCACGCTACCCGCGCCCCGGAGAAGGAGCGTCGCAGGCGTCCTGACCGCCCCCTATGAGCCAGTTCAACCAGAAGCTCTATCAGAGCACGCAGCTCCGCCAGGAAATGCGGATCAACCCTCGCCTGTACCAGGCGATGGAGTTGCTCTACATGCCCCTGCTGGATCTGCAGCAGCACCTGAAGGAGGAACTGGCGGAGAACCCGCTTCTGGAGATGGAGGAGCCCGACGAGGGCATGGAGGTGGAGCTCAAGGAGGACACCGACGACGAGCCCATGAGCGACGACGAAGTGGACTGGGAGGAGATCCTCCTGGACGGCTTCGACGTCGGGGGACGTCGACAAC
>WGEM01000455.1 GCA_015492755.1 Gemmatimonadota bacterium
CTTCTTCGAGAGCCTCTTCGCCAGGTCGTCCTGGTAGGCGGAAAAGCCCGGCAGACTGTCCTGCGGCACCTTCGTTTTCTGGACCACGCCGCCCTTGTTGTCGGTGGAGCCCACCAGGCCGTTCAGGGCGTGCGCCGCCATCGCGGCGTAGCCGCCCCGCGGCTGCATGGCGGTGCCGGGAGAGACCCAGGAGATGGCCGCCGGCGCCGCCTCGGCGAAGCCCCGCGCCACGCGCCGGATCTGCGCCGCCGGAATCCCGGTTCGGGACTCCGCCCACTCGGGTGTGCGGTCCTTGAGCTCCAGGTTCCACCACCGTACCACACCGTGGGTGTGGATCTCCCGGAAGGTGCCCTCGTCCACCGTCTGGCCGGGCACGAAGCGATTCCGCCCGTCGCGGAAGTCTCCCACGAACTCCCGGCTCCAGAGACCGTCGGCCAGGATCACGTGCGCCATGGCCACCGCCAGCGCTGCGTCCTCCCCCGGAATCACCGGGAGCCACTCGTCCGCCTTGGCGGCGGTGGCGGAGAGCCGCGGGTCCACCACCGCGATGGTGGCCCGGTCCCGCACGTGACCCCAGATGCTGATGGCGTGCGGCACCTGCCGGTTGGATGCCAGCGGATCCGCACCCCAGCAGAGCACGTAGCGGGTGTACTCCAGGTCGTAGTCGCGGTAGTCCCAGTATCCTTCCGTGTAGTAGGCACCGAACTTCTCGGCCTCGGCGCAGATGGCGGAGTGGCTGATCCCGTTGGGCGAGCCGAAGATCTTGGGCACCGCGCTGTAGATGATGTCGCGGAGGTAACTGTAGCGCCCGCGGAACACCACGAACTTGTGGGTCTCTTCGTTCTCACGGAGCTCCATCATCTTCTCGGCGATGAGGTCCATCGCCTCTTCCCAGGTGATGGGCACGAAACCGGGATCTTCGTTGCGCCCCTTCTTCGGGTTGGTGCGCCGCATGGGCACCTTCACCCGGTCAGGATCGTAGAGCTGCTGCAGCGCCAGGTGCGGTCGCGGACAGATCTTTCCGTGATTGGCCAGCGACCGCGGATTGCCCTGCATGTGCACCGCACGGCCGTTCACCACCTTCACCACCACCGGGCACCAGCTCGTGCAGCCCTGACAGGTGGACGCCACCCAGCGCGTCATGAGCTCCGGTGCCTGCGCGCCCACGTCACGCGCAAAGAACTCCAGGAGCGGCGATCCACCCACCGCCGCGACGATTCCGATGCCGCCCGCGCCTTTCAGGAACGTGCGGCGCGAGATGGCCTGCCCGGCTTCCGTCGAAGTCCTGGGGGCACGGGTCTCGGTGAGCATGCGCACCTCCTTACGGCAGCGTGACGTAGACGGGATTGGCCTGCCCACCCAGCACCACTGCCAGGCGGAAGAAGAGGCCACCCACGAGGATCAACGCGCTGGTGACCAGCACGGTGGAAACCTGGAGGCGGGGATTCTCCCGCTCGCCCTTCCACACCGCGTAGGCGCCAAGGGCCAGTGGAAGGATGAGCCCCACTCCGATGCCCAGATACCAGAACATGGGTCCGTACGCGGCGTTGGCCGCCTCCAGCGCAACCTGGTCCATGAGGCGGCCGAAGCGCAGACTCACCCACCACAGGAAGAAGGTGCCCAGTTGCGCCAGGAGCGCCGCCACGAGGACGTTGCGCACCGGGACGAGATCGGTGAGGAACTCCGAGACGTGCGCGTCGTCGTCCAGGCGGCCCGCCACCTTCATGCGGATGAGGTGCACCAGGAGCACCGCCGCGATCCCCGTGGTGAGGAAGCCCAGGAGCGCCGCCACCACCGTCGGGCCGGTGTTCCAGAGGGGCCGGCTGGTGATGACCGCCAGGAGCATCCCGTGATACGCTCCCACGATGACCGCCAGCGGCAACAGCCAGAGGCCCAGCTTCCTCCTGGTGGGGTGGGGCTCGGTGTCCCGCCACATCCAGGCGTACCAGGCCGCGCCCGCGATGAACAGGGTCTGGAAGATGCCGCCCCACCACAGCGGCGCCGTGGGCGCCACATTGGTGAAGGTCCGCCAGATGTAGTGGGGACGGCCCAGCTTCAGCATGAGCAGGCCGAGGCCCGCCGCCACCAGCACGGGGGCGAGGAACGCGGCGGTCTGGGGGATCCTCCGGTACTTGTGACCCCAGAGTTCGAAGAGCGCCACCGCAAAGACGAATGCGCCGACACCGGCGCCCCCGAAGAAGAGATCCAGCGCCACCCGCCAGTCCCAGTACGGGCCGTGCTGGAGGTTGTAGAAGATGGTCGGATCCATGTCGCCTCCCGCCTGCCGGATGGGGTTCACCTGCCTCCAGGCACAGCACGTCCACCACCTCACGCTTGTGAATGTCGTCACAAGGGCGGAAGAGGTCAGCGGGAAGGCTTCCGCTTCCGAGTGCAGGGAAAAGGCTCGGCTGTGTAGGGCAATGCCGGACAGGATTCTGGAATGAGACTGCGTCTCAAGCGGAGCCGGAAGGAGCCGGCCGGGGGTCGTGCCCCTACCCGTCCAGCCCGAACACGCTCCGCGGGTTCTGTACCAGGATGCGGTGCGCCGTCTCCTCCGGCAGACCCAGCTCGTGGAACTGCTCCAGGTAGCGCGTCCAGTCCAGCCCGTTGGAGCCGAAGAGGATCTTCTCGCTCCCCACGCGGGAGCCCAGGAACTGCTTCAGCGCCGGGCTGAAGTAGCGCGGGAGCCACGCGCTGGTGGAGAGATAGACGTTGGGCCACTTGGTGATGACCGCCAGCGCCTCCTCCACCCACGGCCAGCCGGTGTGCGTACCCACCAGCGTGAGATCCGGGAAGTCACACGCGATGCGGTCCAGCTGGATGGGTCGTCCGTGTTCGCTGGGCATCGCCTCCAGCACGTGCCCCACCTGCATGGACACCGGAACCCCCATCTCTTCGCACATGGCGTAGAGGGGGTACATCTTCCGGTGGTCCAGACCGATGTCGTAGCCGTAGATGTGGATGTAGACGCCCTTGTATCCGTGTTCGGTGACGTCGCGGCGTACCTTCTCCAGGCTGGCGCGGATGTCAAAGGGGTCGTAGTCCGCCAGGCCGTAGATCCGGCCGGGGTAGCGACGGGTGAGTTCGGCGATCTGCGCCGTCATGTCGGCGGCAAAGCGCTCCTGGCGGGCGTAGCTCCACGCCAGGAGGTCAGTGGCCAGCACCGTCTGGACGCCGGCGGCGTCCATGGCGGCGATGAGCGCCTCACCGTCGTCGTAACCCTCGCCCCACGCCAGCTCTACTTTGCACTTCAGCTCCCCCGGCGCGTTCGTCGCCCGGACCCAGCTCTCCTTCCACTCCTTCAGGAGGAGGGGGAAGAGGGTGTCCACCACGCCTTCGACCATGCGTCACCTCCAGCAGCGGTGCGTGGATGCGCCCTGGCCCGGACGCACCCCGGATCCGTGGCGGGAGGGTCCACGTGGTAGGAAGCTAAGGAGGCCGCACGCTCCTTCCCAAGGCCCGAGGAGCGCGTCGCGGAGGATTCCCCACATCGGCGTCGGAGTCCTCCCCGCAAGGGTCCGCGCGGCGCCGGGTCCAGACCACCGGCCCGCACCGGCCACGGACTCTTGCTTGTCCAGGAGCACGCGGTGCGGCATCATGGGAGCGACGCCCTCCACCGCCCGCGCCCGCCCGGGACCCTCCCCATGCGCTACGACCTCTACAAGGTGATCCGCGAGATCCACCGCCGCTCGGTGTGGCAGGTGCTGGGCGTGTACCTCGCCATGTCGTGGGGGGCCTCATCGCGGTGGACGTCCTCACAGGGTTCGCCGGGCTCCCGGAGTGGACGCCCATGATGGCGCTGGTCATCCTCCTCATCGGGCTCCCGGTGGTGACCGCTACCGCGGTGGTCCAGGGAGGCTGGCCGCGGACGGAAGACCCCCACGAGTCCATCCACCCCGGCGATGTGGCGGGGCGCACCCCCGACGAGGTGCTGGTGGTGCCGGAACTCCATCCCATGCACCGCACGCAGATCTTCACGTGGCGCAGCGCCATTCTGGGCGGGGTCATGGCCGGCGCGCTGCTGGTGACCGCAGTGGCGGTCTACTTTCGCCATGTGGGCGATGGGCGTCGGGCCGGTGGTGAGGGAGGCGCTCCGGCGCCTACCGTTTCCTTGCCGCCGCCTGGGCCGACGCCGACCCAGAACTCCGGCCCAGGGTGGCGGAGGCCCGCGCGCGCATCGCGGCGCTGGGTGGAGC
>WGEM01000456.1 GCA_015492755.1 Gemmatimonadota bacterium
CCGATGACGTACTTCCCGTACTCCTTAAGCTTCAGTACCAGGCTGGAGAAGTCCGAGTCGCCGGTGAGGAGGATGAAGGTCCCGATCTCGGGACGCGTAAAGACCAGCTCCATCCCGTCGATGGCCATCCGGATGTCGGTGGCGTTCTTCTTGTTGCTCCCGTATGCGGGCGCGAAGATGAGATCGACGGACGCTTCGGAGAGGGGCACGATGTACTGCGGGTAGCGCCGCCAGTCGGCGTACGCCCGCTGCACACTCACCTTGCCCTTGATGATGTCGGACTCGAGGAGCGTCTTGAGTTCCTTCGAAAGATCGCTGCGCATGCCCATCGTGACGTTGTCGAAGTCGATGAGCAGCGCGGCGTGGGGCGCGTCCTGCCCCGCCGGATGTGCGCCTGCACCCATGTGCGGCGCCTTCGTGTACGGCAATGCCATCCTACCTTTGTCTCGCAGACTGAATTGTGTCTGCCGCGAGACCTCCCCACCCGGGTCGCGTCCTGTGGACTGCGGCCGGGTCGGGGAAGCCTTCGGGGAGCGTCCACCGTGGACGCCGCGGCCCCCATCAGGTCGAAGCGCTCTCAGCCTCTGCGGCACGAGCGAGTTCGGCCCGCCGAATCTGCCCCGTCTCGGTGCGCGGAAGCGTCTCGAGGAACCGAACGACGTCGGGGAGCTTGTCCTCCGCGAGGGTCTCGCGGCACCACTCCACGATCTCCCGTCCGGTCACGAGCGCGCCTTCCACGGGAACCACGCAGGCGCAGACGGCTTCTCCCAGCAGCGGATCGGGAATCCCCACCACCGCCACTTCCTGCACCGCCGGATGAGCCTCGATGCGGCTTTCCACCTCCCGGGGATACACGTTGAAGCCGGAGCGAATGATAACGTCCTTGCGCCGCCCCACCAAATGGACCTGACCCGCCTCGTCCACCAGACCGAGATCTCCCGTGCGGAAGAATCCGTCGGAATCGAAGGCGACGGCGGTATCGCCCGGCTGTCGGTGGTAGCCCAGCATGACCCCGGGGCCGCGGATGCCGATCTCGCCCACGCTTTCCACCGGTAATACCACACCGGCCTCGTCGGTGATCCGGACCTCGGTCCCCTCCAGCGGCGGGCCTACGGTGAAGCGTCGCGCTTCGGGTGGCGCATCCGGCGCGCACACCGCCACCACGGACGCGTTCTCCGTGAGGGAATACGCCGACACCGCCGGGACGCCGAAGCCCCGCTCCACCCGCTGCAGGAGTTCGTCGCTCACCGGCGCCCCCGCCACGACGCAGAGACGGAGTGAGGAGAGATCCCGGGGCCGCACCTCCATCTGGGCCAGCTCGGTGACGAAGGTGGCGGGCACCCCGTAGTGCACCGTGGCTGCGTGGCGCTCCACCGCGTTGAGCGCGGCGGCGGCGTCGCGCTCATCGTGCAGAATCACGGCGCCGCCGGTGAGAAGCGTGGAGAGCAGCCCCGGCACCAGCCCGAACACGTGGAAGAGCGCGGTGAGGCCCACCACGCGGTCCTCCGCCCCGAGCCCCAGGCGCTCCGCCGTGGCGGCGGCGGTGGCCAGCAGGTTGCGGTGGCTCAGCTCCACGCCCTTGGGTTTGCCCATGGTCCCGGAGGTGTACACCAGGGCGAAGGGGGAGGCGGGGTCCACCATCGCCCCCTCGAAGTCCCGACCGGCACCGGCGCTGAGGAGATCCTCGAACTGGAAGATCCGGTCGTCGTACCAGAGATCCTCTTCGCCCACCGTGACCAGGTACTGGAGCTCCGGGAGGCGCGGCATGATGGACTCGAACAGCTGCAGATAGTCCCTTCCCTCCAGTTCCTCGATGGTGACGGCGCACACCGCCTCCGAGTGGCGGAGCATGTACTGGAGCTCCGGCGCCGTCATGCGCGGGCTCAGGGGCACCACACCGGCGCCGAGCTTGGCCGCGGCGAAGAGCGCCGTGGCGAACTCCGGACGCGGCGGCAGCACCAGGGCGATGCGGTCACCCGCCTCCACCCCCAGGTGCGCCAGCGCCGCGGCCAGCGCCTCCGCTTCGGTGTCCACCCGTCCGTAGCCGTGCACGTCCGGACCGGACACCACGTACGGCGCAGCGGGATCGGCCGTGGCCCGTGCCGCCAGAGCCGACGCCACCGTCCACTGTTCCGCGCGCTTCCTGAGCGTCATCTCACCTCCGGAACGGATCGCTCTGCAGAAGACCCATCACCTCGTGCACCAGGCGCGGCGGAGCCGTCCGGCTCCACCCCACGGCGGCATCCACTTCTCCGAGGCGCCGTAGTAATACGAATCTCGCCTCGCCGGAGCGAGCCTTCTTGTCGACGTTCAGGTAGCCCACCACCCGCTCGGGGACCAACGGAGGGAGGTCCCGCCACGGGAGGGGAAGCCGCCCCAGCGCGCCCCGGAGCGCATCCACCGCCGCCGCATCCGTGATCCCCATCCTGCGGCCCAGCTCCGCCTCCAGCACCATCCCCACCGCCACCGCGGTGCCGTGCCCCACCCGGTAGTCCGCCGCCGCCTCCAACGCATGGCCCAGCGTATGGCCGAAGTTCAGGATCTGCCGCAGACCGGCCTCATGTTCATCCCGGGCCACCACCCCCGCCTTGAGCTCCACGGAGCGGCGCACGGCGAATTCTGCCGCCTCGGCGTCGGCGGCCATCAGCGCGTCCACCCGTCCCTCCAGCTCCACAAAGTAGGCCGCATCCAGGATCGCGCCGTGTTTGAACGCCTCCACCAGACCCTGCGCCCGCTGCCCGGGAGGCAGCGTCTGCAGCACCGACGGGTCCGCCACCACGCAGGCGGGCGGATGGAAGGCACCCACCAGGTTCTTTCCCGCCCGGACGTCCACACCGGTCTTGCCCCCCACCGAGGCGTCGATCATGGCGAGGTACGACGTGGGAATCTGCACCACCGGGATGCCCCGCATGAAGGTGGCGGCCACGAACCCGGCCAGATCCCCGGTGACCCCTCCTCCCAGCGCCACGACGCAGGCGTCGCGGCCGAAGCCCGCTTCCAGGAGCTCGTCGGTGAGGATGGACCACGACTTCCGCGTCTTGGCCGCCTCCCCCGGCGGGAAGGTGAAGAGCGCGGCCTCGCGCCCCGAGGCGGCGCAGGCCTCCGCCACCCCTTCCCCGTACAGGCCGGCCACGGTCTCGTCCGAGATCACGGCGTAGGCATCGGCGGGCGCGAAGGTGGCCAGAATCTCCTCCAGGCGTTCCAGCGCACCCCTCCCGACGAAGACGGGGTAGCGGCCCCTGGTGGAGGCCACATCCACCCGGTGGAGCTCGTCCAGCTCTCCCTGCCTCATCGCTCCGGCGCGACGCGCACGTGCACGACAGCGGCGCGGCCCGGCCCCACCAGGAGGAGGGCTCCGGGCCGTCCGTCCACACTCAGCGGCTCCAGGCGGGCGGGTCCTCCGAATCCGGCAGGTTCGGGCCCCAGGTGTCGCAAGAGCGCGTCCCGCGCCTCCGCCGAGTCCCACACCGACGCCCACACCAGCCCCCAGCCTCCCTGTGCGTCACGCACCAGCACCCATCGGTCCCCACCCCAC
>WGEM01000457.1 GCA_015492755.1 Gemmatimonadota bacterium
GGATCCCCCATCCCCCGAACTCGGCGATGGGCCGGTAGCGCACGCTCTCCAGAGACCGGATCTCCGGGAAGGGGATGACCTTCCGCACCAGGGGCACGCGCCCGAAGTGGAGGAAGATGCGCGTCTCCTGGACCAGCACCGTGAGGCCGCCCAGGAACCACTGCAGCGCGGCGCCGAAGGCCACGATGAGCGCCACCAGAACCAGGCGCGTGGAGAAGGGCAGCGCCGTATCCCATCCCGCCAGCAGGGGGTAGGCGACGACGCCCACGGATCCCCACACCAGCGCCTTCACCCAGCCGGGCCAGGGCGTGTACTCCCGGTAGATGGTGCGTTCGGCGTGGCGAGACATGGTGGAGTGCCTACGGGTGGTGCGACGGATACCTTCAGCCACCTTCATCGCCCCGGCATCGTCCCTTCCGCAACCCCACACCATGAATCCCGGAGCCTTCTACCCGACAGCGGCAGCCGCCGCCTTCCTCCTCGCCCTGGGCATCTCCCCGGCCTCTCTTGCCGCGCAGGCGCCCCCCGGGAGCGAGATCTCACGCCGCGAGGTGGCGGCGGTGGTGGAGCGCATCTTCGAGGGGATGCGCACCGCGGACGCCGAGCTGGTGCGTTCCCTCTTCGCCGACGAGGCGCGCTTCGCCGTACTGGACGTGCGCGACGGGCCGCCGGTGATCCGTGGGAGGCCCGTCACCGGGTGGATCGAGGCCGTGGGCCGCTCCGGCGGCCGGTGGGATGAGCGCGTCTATGACATGGAGATCCAGGTGGACGGGCCCATGGCGTCGGTGTGGGCGCCCTACACCTTCTATCTCGACGGCGAGATCAGCCACTGCGGCGTGAACTCCATCGAGCTCCTGCACGACGCCGACGGGTGGAAGGTGACGCAGATCTCCGACACGCGGCGGCAGGAGGGGTGTCCGGACCCGATGGCAGGCGGCTGACGACCGGGGCGCGTCAGACGCACAGCGCCTCGCCGGTGGGCGCCAACATGGAGAGCGCCCGCCGCACGTACACGGGCACCATGGCCCGGCGCCAGTCGGGATCCACGATGATGTTCTCCAGCGGGTGGCACTGGGCGTGGGCCCGCTCCGCCAGCGCCTCCACCACCTCGTCGTCCAGCCTCCGGCCCGAGGCGATGGCGTCCCACCCGGTGAGGATCCGCGGCCGCGAACCCAGCGCCGTCACCGCGCCCTGGATGGAGCGCACGAGGCCGTCGTCGTCCACGTCGGCGGCCACCGCCACCGTGAGGAGGGGGAAGTCGATGGAGCGCCGCTGCCGGAGCTTGGCGTAGCCCTGTCGACGGCGGGCCGACGACAGCGGGATGCGGATCTCCGTGAGAACCTCGTCGGGCTCCCGTACGGTGTTGCGGATCCCGTCGGCCACGAAGAAGTCCTTCACCGCCACCTCACGCCGACCCCCCGGTCCCGCCAGCGTGAGCGTCGCATCCAGCGTCATGAGCACCGGCGGCGTGTCCGCCGAGTGCGCCGCGACGCACTTCCTGCCCACCTTCGTCACGTGACAGACGGTGCCGTCCTTCTTCAGGCAGTAGCCCAGCGCCTTCCGCCAGAATTCCGTCTGGTTGTAGTAGGTGCAGCGCGTGTCCAGACAAAGGTTCCCGCCCAGCGTGCCCATGTTGCGGAGCTGCGGCCCCGCCACGTGCGCGGCGGCTTCCGCCAGCGCGGGATAGAGCATCTGCACCGCGCGGCTCTCCGCCACCGCGGTGAGCGTCTCGCCGGCGCCGATCCTCAGCGCTCCGTCCTCCTCCCGGATCCCGCGGAGCTCCTCCACGCCACGGAGCGAGATGAGGTGCGCCGGCTCGAAGAGGCGGTGCTTCATGTTGGGGAGCAGGTCGGTGCCGCCCGCCACGAACATGGCCTCCGAGCCCAGCTCCGCCTTCAGCGCCACCGCCTCCTCCACAGTGGCGGGACGGTGGTAGGCGAACGGGGGGAGCCTCAGCATCTCAGTGACCTCCGTCGGTGCCCATGGGGAGGGCGGTGACGTCCACCGGACGCGCCACCATGATCCCGTCCTGCCCCGGGAGCGCCGCGATGCGTTCCGCGAGACTCCGTGTGCTCACCTGCACCACGCCCCCCGCCAGCGGCGCGTGTAACAGCCGGAGGGTGCCGTCCTCCCACACGGCGATTCCGGTGTGGGCCACGTCGAGACCGGCGACCGTGCTGGTGGCGGCGATGATGTCTCCATCGTGGATGGCCGCCTCCACCTCCGGGATGCGGTCCTCCGGAACCACGAGGCGGGGCCGGCTGCTGAGACGCGCTTCCACCGCTCGGACGGCCTCCCGCACCGAGGGTTCCGACAGTTGCGGATAGGCTTCAGGGTGCGCCGTCATGAAGGTTACAGGCTCGCGATCGGGGACGCCGCCCAGCTCCGGCGTCACGTCGGCCAGCAGCCCGCGGCGGGCGTTGTCGGCGATCCACTCCGAGAAGTAATGCAGCCGGGCTGCGTAGCCGGCGGGTGTGCCGTCGCGGTACCGGAGCTCCGCCACCAGACGCGTGTAGCGCGCCTCCAGCGGCGCGGCGGCGGCCGGGCCTCCCCCCTCGCGGAGCGCCCGCACCGCGGCGGCCAGCTCCGGGTCGGTGCGCGTCAGGCGGGCCAGGCGCGCCAGCGAGAGGGCGTGCTCCACGAAGGTGACGCAGTCGAAGCCCCTGAGGTTCACCACCACCCGCTCCGGC
>WGEM01000458.1 GCA_015492755.1 Gemmatimonadota bacterium
AGGCGTAGCAGCGCTACGGCGAGGAGGAGCGACGATGGATCAACCGCGAACCCACCATGTGCCCATCCACCTGCAGGACCATGACATGGAAGATTGTGGGTTGGGCGCGGCACGGCCCCGCCTCCGTCGTTGGCGCTCCTGGACGTAGCTTGGGCTACGCCGTCGTCGCGCCGCCTAGGATTCGGGGCCGTGGCACGCCCAACGCGGCCCGCTCTCGTACTCGGACAGGCTCCTGGACCGCTGCAGGATCGTGCGGGGGGCGTCAGAAATGCGTCAAGCGGCCTCGGATATTCGCGATGGAGGGGTGCGACGATGAACCGCCAGGCACTGGAGCGAGCGGCCCGCGAAGGAGACCCCGTGGCCATGGCGCGTATCCTGGTTTCGATTCCTTCCATGAATCCCGCTCTGGAGCCCGACGGTCCCGGGGAAGGGGCCGTGGCCGCCCGGTGTGCGGCCTGGCTCGAGGCGTGGGGGTTCCGGGTGGAGGTGAGCGACGCGGCCCCCGGGCGCCCCAACGTGGTGGCGACGCTGACGGGCGGCGGGCCCACCCTCCTGCTGAACGGGCACACCGACACCGTGGGCGTGCAGGGCATGACGGTGCCTCCTTTCGACGCAGCCGTTCGGGACGGGCGGCTGCTGGGGCGAGGCTCCTGCGACATGAAGGGAGGGCTGGCGTCGTTGCTGGCGGCGGCGTCGCGCCTTGCCCGCACCACCCCCCGCCCGTCGGTGGTGGTGGCGCTCACCGCGGACGAGGAGCACGCCAGCCTGGGGATGGCCGCGCTGGTGGAGGCGGGCGTGGAGGCCGACATGGCGGTGGTGTGTGAGCCCACCTCGCTGGCGGTGATGCCGGCGCACAAGGGGTTCGTGTGGCTGGAGGCGATCTTCCACGGCAGGGCGGCGCACGGCTCGCGTCCCGGGGAGGGGGTGGACGCCATCCGTCACGCCGGGCGATTCCTGGCGGCGCTGGACGCCTACGAGGCGGCGTTGAACGCCCGGCCGCCCCACCCGCTTCTGGGGCACGGGAGTGTGCACGCCGGCACCATCCAGGGAGGCGAGGCGGATTCCGTCTACCCGGCGCTCTGCCGCCTCACGCTGGAGCGGCGTACCCTCCCCGGCGAGCGGGGCCCGGAGGTGGAGGCGGAGTTCGGGCAGCTCCTGGAGACCGTGCGGGAGCGCCATCCCGGGCTGCGTGCCGACCTCCGCCTCACGCTGGAGCGACCCGGTACGGACGTGAGCGCCGACGCCCCGGTGGTGGAGCGGCTGCTGGCGGCGTGCGCCTCGGAGGGGGTGGAGCCGCGCCTGGCGGGCATGACCGCCTGGGTGGATGCGGCGTTCCTCAACGAGGCGGGCATTCCTGCGGTGTGCTTCGGTCCCGGCGACATCGGGCAGGCCCACACCGCCGACGAGTGGGTCGACATCGAGCAGATCCGGCGGTGCGCCGACGTGCTCACGCGGCTCGGCGCGGAGCTGGCCGCCTCATAGGGTGAGGTGGGGTGCGATGCGGGAGCGCCGCCCCGCGGACGGCGCTTCCGCCGGCCTCATCTCTTGGTGGTGATGAGGATCACACCCCCGTCATATCCGGTGCCGTACCGGGTGGTGGCGTCGGTGGAACTCATGTAGCGCATCTCTTCCACCTCGGCCACGCGGATGCTCCGCAGCACGTCCAGGCCGCCGGGGCGCTCGGTGCCGTCCACGAAGACCGCAGCGTAGTTGCCGCCGCGGGTACGCAGCCACCTGGGGCGCAGCCGCTGAATGGCCTGGTAGGCGTCGAGCTGCTGCACCGGCTCCAGATCCGAGGCGGTGAGGCGGTTCGGCCCTCCTCCCCGGCTCCCGCCGCTCCCGCCGCCGCTGGCGCAGCCGGCGAGACCGACCGCCAGTCCGAACGCCAACACCAGGAGATTCCTGGTTTGCAATACTCGCATCGACCGCCTCCCGTTCGTAGGGTGAATCTCCGGCGGAGACATTATGTTTGGCCCGCGCCGCCCGCGCCACACTGAGGTCGCCGCGGCGATGCGTGCCGGGAGGGGTCATGAAATCAGGGTTGTGCCTGCTGGCTGGAGCCGTCCTCGTGCTCTCAGCGTGTGAATCGGGGGGCGAGTCCATGGCGGATCTCGTGTTGGTGAACGGCACCGTGTGGACCGGTGTGCCCGGCGCGGGGGTGGCG
>WGEM01000459.1 GCA_015492755.1 Gemmatimonadota bacterium
GGCGGTTGCGGCGGTGCGGTGGAGGGGGGAGGCGCCGGTGGAGCCGGGGGCGCCGGAGGCATTGATGGAGCCGGGGGAGGTAGCGGCGAGTCAGGCGCCGGGGACGCGCCGACGTGGGAACCCACCCCCGGGTCGGGGGAACTCGGGGCGCTCCCCCGAGCCCGCTCGAGGACCTGGCACAGGATCTCGTGAAACTCCAGGAAGCTACGGACAGGATGGGAGTCCCGGAGAAGGGGCATACGCTACCGAGCGGGGAGGTAGAGAAGCAGCTGCTGTGGACGCGCCTCCCGCATCGAGGTGGCCGGGATCAGGTGCAGCTCCCCAGCGGGAGTGACGTACTCAGGATCCGTCTCCACTTCGAGAAGGACGAGGCCGGGCGCGGACTGCACGCCCAGCGGGTCGTAACGCTCTACGATCCGGCGTACAGCACCCCGAACCCTCCTCAGGCGCACCAGTTCCATGCGATCCGCGGTGGCGATCTGGGCCGTTTCGATCCAACGTCGGAGCGTGTCACCCTCCAGGATACCACCGGTCTGCACGCCCACCACCAATCGGTCATCCACATCCGCCGGGAGGCGGATCGTGAATCCGTCCTCCCGTTCACTGAACGGCTCGGTGCGGAAAGCCTGGTGCACGAGTCGCTCGATCTCGTCCATGGCATTGAGAAGGGGCCGGAACGTGGACGTCAACTCTCCGTGGACGTACCGCGGCACGGGTGGAGGGACGTAATCGTCTCGCACGCTCGCTGCAGAACCGAGATATCCGGCCAGCGCGAGATAGAGCTGGAACGGATGGACCTCCGGACTTCCCAGGACGCCTTCCAGGACCGGCAGGCCCTGCACGAGGCCCCGGAGCTGTCGCACGCTGCGCACCACCGAGGATCTGGATGGGTCCACACCGCCCTTCTTGAGTTGGTCCTGAAGATATACGGCCCGTTCACGAAGACGCGCGGCGCGCGCTCGGACCGCTTCGCTCAGCTCTGGGCACGCACGGAGCGTCAGCGCTGGTGGTGTGTAATCCTGCAGGGCGTAGACGTCGCCCTGGACGGCGATCCTGGCCAGTGTGAATCCGACGAAACGCTCGGGGATCTCAGGACCGGCGATGAGCCGGGCCGCGGGCCGCAGGCGGGGCACGGCCAGCGGATCCTCTCCAGTGTTGAGGTCCAGGACCTCGAGGCTCTCCACGGAGCGGTACCTGGGCGACGATCCCGACGCCAGCGCGGCGGACTCCTGGCGCCGGCCCACCACCAGGTGCACCGACACGTCCTGCCCCGGCGCTACCTCGTCGATCTGCGTAAGGTCGATGGAGAGTTCGGGGTCTCGCTCCGGGTCGTACTGGACGACCAGACCGTCGGGCAGGATGGCGTCGAGCTCCAGGACCCGGAGCACTCCATTGGGCAGCGCCACGGGATCCAGCCGGAAGGCGTGCACACCCCAGCCATAAGGCGTTGTGGATGCCGCCACATGGGCGACCAGCGCCTCCGTCCGCAGGTCAGCCTGCTGGAAGTGCTGCGGAGCGAGGAGCATCCCCTCGTGCCACTGAACCGCGTCGGGGACCTTCGCGCCGCCATTCGTCATAGACTCCCTCTGACTCCCTCTTCGTTCAGTCTTCCGGTTCGACGCGGAAGCCGTTCCGCCCGAGGACTAGCGTGAACCGCTCCAGGTGGTCGACGCGCGCGCGATGTGCCCCTGAGGTCAGGTAGTGGGCGAAAATGATGAGCGCAACCCCGTCGTTTCCGAAAGATAGCCGATCGAACGATTTCGTCTGGCCTGGAACGAATTCCCATCGCTGCGTGATGAGGCTGTTCGGGTGGTCCCGCAGGAGTTGATCACGGGAACGGAACCATTCCCTCGCCGTTAGAGACTGGACCACGGGAAGCGCCTCTCCGTCCTTCACCAGGACGAACTCCACCGGGACCGGTGCCCGATCATTGGCATCGGCCGCTACTCTGACGCTGAATCCGCGGGTGTGAATGTGAGGGCCAGAGCACGCACTCAGGAATACGAGCGCGCCGGCGAATACGCGCAAGGGCCGTCGCCACCCGAAGCGATGGGGAAGCCGGCAGCCTCGGATCACCGAACGGGGACCGCGATGGCGGGCAGACGTTCCTCTGCGCTGAACGCCCTTGCTCGTGCCGCTACGGTGGACTCGGGACCCCGGATGGGGAGGCGCACCAGTCGCAACCAATCACCCGATCGGGCACGGGCCTGGACGATGACAGGGTCGTAGCCTCGCCTCCGGAGGCGAGCAGCCAGCGCCTCGGCGTTGGCGGGGTTCGCGAACGCCCCCACCTGGATCTCGA
>WGEM01000460.1 GCA_015492755.1 Gemmatimonadota bacterium
CGCGTCCACGTCCAGGCACACGATGATTCGTGGACGGAGCATCAGTCCTCCAGACGTTCCAGGCGCACCGAGCCCTTGGTACTGAACACGCCCTCGCCTTCCTCCAGCGCCTGCCGGAGCGCGAGCCCCACCGCCTTCACCGCCGCCTCCACCACGTGATGGTGGTCCCGGCCGCGCAGCACCCGCACGTGCACCGTGGCACCCAGGTTCGTGGAGAAGGAGTGCAGGAAGTGGGTGTAGAGCCTGGAGGGGAGCTTGCCCACGTAGTACGGGCGCCCTCCGGTGTCCACCGCCGCCTCCACCAGCGCCTCGTCCATGGGCACCACCGCCCACCCGTAACGGCGCGCCCGTTCCGGCACCTCGTCGGCCAGCGCCAGACCCAGGGTGATGGCCACGTCCTCCACGAGGTGGTGCCGGAGATCACCCTCCGCCTCCACCTCGATGTCCACACCGGCGTACCGGGCCAGCGTCTCCACCATGTGCGCCAGGAATCGGTCCCGGGTACGCACCTCCGCCCGGCCGTCTCCCGGTCGTACGGAGGCGCGGATGCGGGTCTCGCGGGTCTCTCGCTTCAATGTGCTCATGGGTTTCGGTCCTCGAACGGTTCGGAGGAGTCGGTGGGGGCGGCACCCCAGCGTGCCGCCACGGTGCCGGCGTCCAGCCGGCCGGTGTAGAGTGCCATCCCCAGGACTGCGCCGGCGGCTCCGATGGTCTGGCAGAACTCCAGGTCCTCCAGTGTGGTGAGCCCGCCGGACGCCCACACCGGATGGACGCTGCGCTCCACCAGCTCCCGGAGGGTGGGGCGGTGGGTGCCCTCCATACGGCCTTCGCGCCCCACGTCGGTCACCAGGACGCCCGCCAGCGGGAGGTGGGCGATGCGGTCCAGAACGTCGCGCACCAGGACGCCCGCGCCCTCCGTCCAGCCCCGTACCTGCACCTCGCCGTCCCGATGGTCCAGCGCCACCATGACCCGTCCCGGGCGGCGGCGGGCCACCTCTTCCAGCCACTCCGGGTCGCGCACCGCGCGGGTGCCCGCCACCACACGGGCGGCGCCGGACTCCAGGAGCGCGTCGACGCGGGCACCGTCGCGGACGCCTCCGCCCACCTGGACGGTTCCGGGGAAGGCCGCCACCACCCGTCGCACCACCTCCAGGTTGTCCCCCAGCTCCAGTGCGGCGTCCAGGTCCACCACGTGCAGGGTGGCGAAGCCGTGTCGCGCCCACCCCTTCGCAACGGCTACCGGATCGGGACGCGACAGGGCTTCGGCTTCCGGCCGACCGCCCACGAGCTGCACGCACCGTCCCTCCCGCAGGTCCACCGCCGGCGCCGCGATCATGGCGCAGCCTCCCGGGCGAGACGCACCCAGTTGGCGATGATGGTCCGTCCGGCGAGGGAGCTCTTCTCCGGGTGGAACTGAAGCCCCCACGTGCGGCCCGCGCGGACGCCGGCGACGAACCTCACGTCCTCCACCTCCGACGTGGCGATGACGCACCCGGCGTCGGCGGGACGGCAGACATAGGAGTTGGCGTAGTACGCCACCAGCGTATCGAGTCCCTGAAAGACGGGATCGTCCCCCATGTCCACGTCGTTCCATCCCATCTGGGGCACGGTTCGGGTGGGGAGTCGCTCCACCCGACCGGGGATGAGCCCGATCCCGCGGCCCACCGACTCGTCGCTCTCCTCGAAGAGGAGTTGCATGCCCAGGCAGATGCCGAGGCAAGCAAGTCCCGCGCCGAGTGCGTCGCGAACCCGTCGGCGATCCTCCGGGAGAGCCCGGGCGGCCTGCCCGAAGGCGCCCACGCCGGGCAGGACCAGCGCGTCCAGCGACAGCGCCTCATTCCAGTCTGACGTGACCCGCACCCGTGCGCCTGCGCCCTCCAGCGCCTTGCCCAGCGAGTGGAGATTGCCCGCTCCGTAGTCGAAGAGCGCCACACGGAGGCTCACGGCCCCCCCTCCTTCCGGACGTCTGAGAGCAGCGCGTCCAGTGCCTCGAGGAAGCGCTCCATGAGCGGCCAGGGCCCCACGGTGACCCGGAGTCCGTCTCCCACGTCCGGCACGTCGCCGAAGGGGCGGAGCGCGACGCCCAGGTCGCGCAGGCGCAGCGCGTCGGCGACCGCGTCTCCCGACGGGGCGGGGAAGAGGAGGAAGTTGGTGTGCGACTCCAGCGGCGCGAGGCCCCGCCGGCTGAGTTCTTCCGCCAGGCGTCCGCGGAACTCCCGACACGTGCGGATGACGCGCTCCAGCCAGTCGCCCCCGTCCGTGAGCGCGGCGGCCGCCGCCTCCGCTGCCAGACGCGAGACCTTGAAGGGACCGCGCGACTTCTCGATCTCCAGCGCCGTTTGCGGAGCGGCGACGGCGTACCCGCACCGCAGGCCGGCGAGGCCCAGCGCCTTGGAGGCGGTGCGTGCCACCACCAGACGGGGCTCGGAGGCGGCCCGCCGCAGAAACGAAGTCTCGGCGAAGTCGGCGTATGCCTCGTCCAGGACCAGGAGGCTTCCGGTGTCCCGCGCCAGCTCGATGAGCTCGTCCACCCAGGCGGCTTCGGGTGCCGATCCGGTGGGATTGTTGGGCCGGCACACGTACACCAGATCCGGGCGGTCCTCCACCAGGCGCTCGGGCCGCTCCAGCGCATCCGGCCACGGCACCGCGCGTGCCTCCAGCGCGTTCATGCGCGCCAGCGGCTCCACCATGGAGAAGGTGGGCGCGGCGTAGACCATCCTGGCGCCCGGGGCGTAGACGGCGCGGAAGGTGGAGTCCAGCACGTCGTCGGAGCCGGCGCCGGTGGTGACGCATTCCGGGTCCACACCGAAGCGACGGGCCACCGCGTCGCGGAGCACGTCGGCGTAGAGCTCCGGATAGCGGCAGAGGTCCTCGGGCGCGGCGGCGCGCACCCGCTCCAGCGCCGCCGGGTGCGGACCCCAGAGGTTCGTGTTGTCGGAGAGGTCCAGCTCCACCGGTCGCTTGTCGGGACTGTACCGCGTGAGGCTCCGGTAGTCGGGCCGGGGGAAGGGACTCATGCGCGCCTCCGTGCGCCGGCGGCTTCGGCGTGCGCCGGCAGGCCCTCCGCGGTGGCCAGGAGGGCGGTGTCGTCGGCCAGCGCCGCGGCGCCCTCCGGGCTCACCGTCTGGACCGTGTACGAGCGAAGGAAGTGCTCCACCGACAGCCCCGAGAACGAGCGGCCGCGGCCTCCGGTAGGGAGGACGTGGTTGGCGCCGGTGAGGTAATCCCCGAACGCGACGGACGCCGCCGCGCCCACGAAGACCGTTCCGGCGGTGCGCACACGTCCTGCGTCGATGTTGGCGGAGCGGGTCATGATGGAGAGGTGCTCCGGCGCATACGCTCCGGCGAATGCGAACGCCTCGTCCAGGGTCTCCGCCACCAGGAGGGCGCCGCCCTCCCGCAGCGCCGCCCGGATGATGTCGGCCCGCGGCGCCCGGGGC
>WGEM01000461.1 GCA_015492755.1 Gemmatimonadota bacterium
CCTCACCGGCGAGTCCCGCCCGGTGCCGGTGGAGGTGGGCGCTCAGGTCTGGGCGGGGACGGTGCTGGTGGATGGCGCGGTGGAGGTGGAGGTCACCGGTGCGGGCGAGGACACCGTGCTGGGCCGCATGGCGGAGGAGCTCCGGAGCGCCGCCGACCGCGGCGTGAAGCCCACCTCCACCGACCGCATCGCGCCGTGGTTCACCGCCGCCACGCTCACCGCCGCCGCCGCGGCCTTCGCCGGGTGGTGGTGGGTGGCGGGGGGACACCGGGCGCTGGAGGTGGCCATCTCCGTGCTGGTGGTGGCGTGTCCGTGCGCGCTGGCGCTCTCCCGGCCGCTGGCCGCCGCCGCCGGTCTGGGCGCCGCCGCCCGGCGGGGGCTCCTCATGAGGAGTGCCGACGCGCTCCTGGCCATGGGCGACGTGGACCTCGTCGTCCTGGACAAGACCGGCACCGTGACGGAAGGAGCGCTGGACGTGGTTTCCGCCTCCGACGCGGATCTCCGGGTGGCGGCGGCGCTGGAGCGCTTCAGCACGCATCCGGTGGCACTGGCCATCGTGCGGGAGGCGGTGGCGCGCCGCATCCCGCTCCCTGCCGCCTCGGACGTGGCGGAAACACCCGGAGACGGGGTGCGTGGCGTCGTGGACGGCCGCCGCTGGCGCATCCGGTCAGGCGGCGCCGACGTGGTGGTGCTGGAGGGTGAGGACGGACACCGGGGCCTCATCCGCCTCGGCGATCGGCTGCGGACCGATTCGCGTGCCGCCGTGCGTCGGCTGGAGGGCCTGGGCGTCACCATCTCGCTCCTCACCGGCGACTCGAGGGAGGTGGCGGCCCGCATCGCCGGTGCCAGCGGGATCCACGACGTGCAAGCGGAGGTGGGCCCCCGCGAGAAGGGTGCGCGGGTCCGGGCGTTCCGCCAGGCGGGCCGACGCGTGCTCTTCGCCGGCGACGGACTGAACGACGGCCCTGCCATCGCCGCCGCCGACGTGGGGGTGGCCATGGGCGGTGGCGCGGCCTCGTCGGTGCTGGCGGCAGACGGGGTTCTTGCGGTGCCCTCGGTGGGCCCGCTGGCGGCGGGCATCGTAGCGGCCCGGGCCGCACGCGCCGCCATGCGCCTCAACCAGCTCCGCTCCATCGCCTACAATGTGATTGCGGTCTCCCTGGCGCTGGCGGGGTGGGTGAACCCGCTGGTGGCGGCGGTGCTCATGCCCCTCTCCTCCGCCATGGTGGTCCGGGGCGCCGGCGGGGTGGAGCGCCGGGTGGCGGCTTGGGAGCGGAGCGAACGCTCCGTCACCGCCGGGTCCCCCGGCGTTCGGGCGACGGGCGCCGCACCGTCATCCCGGGAGCGGGCGGCATGAACTCCATCGCCTTCCTTCTCCCCGTGGCCATCGGCGTTGCCGCGGTCTTCCTGGGCTTCTTCCTCTGGGCCGCCCGTTCGGGTCAGTTCGACGACCTGGACGACCCGCCGCAGCGCATCCTGAAGGACGACGAGTAGCCCCCGGGGCAGGCGACGCGGCAGCGGATCGCCATCGGCGGCGGGCGGTCCGCACGTGCGCATATACTCGCAGACCATCCTTTTCCGCTGAAGGACGGTGGACCGTCTGGAGCCGCCCCGCGTTCATGGACGGTGGTGAACCCGGGGCGGTTCAATTCGCGTTTTCGAGGTGGGGCGCGACTATGTGCTGGGCGGCTCGACGGACGAGGTAGGGCGTCCCGCCATCAAACTCTTCGGCTTCAGTAGGGTAATGCAGTAGCGGGTCGTCATCGAGGATCGCCTGCACGCACTCCGGGAAGAGCGCCGCGAACGAGGAGGCGAAGGTGACACGGTTTCGTGACCAATTCGGGTCGGTCCTGGAACGTGCCGAGGCCGAATCCGCTGCCCTCCGCCATGACTATGTGGCGACGGAACACCTCCTGCTCGCTGTGCTCCGCGGTGAGACAGGTTTCGTCGCTCAGGTGCTCGAGCGCTTCGGCGTGGCTCCCGAAACCGTGCGCGGCGCCGTCCTCGGCGCTGTTGCGCCGGGCAAGGGTCGGACTCCGTCGGGAGCGAGGCCTCTGACGTCCTGGGCTAAGAAGGCGTTGGAAGAGGCCGCGACCACCGCCCGCCAAGCCGGTGATGCCGCAGTGGAGCCGTTCCACGTCTTGCTCGGCCTTCTCCTGGTGGGTCGCGGTGTCGCCGTGGACGTGCTCTCACACTTGGGACTGGAGGGATCCGCCGTCCTCAGCGTGGTGAGAGATCTGCGGGGCGGGGCTAACGAGGGGTAGCCATCCCTCCCGCACCGCTTGCCCTCTGGCCAGGACCGGCCCCCGGGATAGGTTGTGAGACGAGGGATCACACGCCTACGTCACGGTCCGGAGCACGCACACACGATGGTCCCAGAGCTGCCTCGCCGCGTGTCGGAGATCGTCATCTACCCCTTCAAGTCCGCCCGAGGGATCGCCGTGGCGGAGGCGGAGGTGGACGAGGTGGGACTGGCGTGGGACCGGGTGTGGATGGCGGTGGACGGCTCCGGCGCCTTCATCAGTCAGCGGACGCATCCCCGGATGGTGCTCCTGGAGACCCGCCTGGAGGAGGACCGGCTGGTGCTCCGTGCCGAGGGGATGGAGGAGCTGTCGCTTCCCCGCGCCGTGCCCCACGAGGCGGCTCTGGTGGAGCCCCGGGTCTGGTTCAGCAGCCGCTACGCCGTCGACTGCGGTGAGGAGCCCGCCCGATGGATGAGCCGCTTCCTGCGCTGTGAGGCGCGGGTGCTCCGGGCGGTGCGGCCGCCCGGCGCGCCGCTCCTCACCGAGGAGGGACGCGTACGCGGAAGCTTCGCCGACGCCTCACCGGCGCTGGTGATCTCTCCGGCCTCGCTGGAGGCGCTCAACGCCCGGCTCCCGGAGCCCGTCCGCATGAAGCGCTTCCGGCCGAACCTGGTGGTGACGGGCTTCGAGGCGTTCGGGGAGGACCGGTGGGGTCGGCGCCGGGTGGGAGATGTCTCCACCCGGGCTGGGCGGCCGTGCCCGCGTTGCGCCACCACGCTGGTGGACCAGGAGACGGGCGAGCGGGGTGAGGAGCCGCTGCGCACGCTGGCCACCTTCCGCCGCAACGCCGCCGGGGAGGTGGAGTTCGGCGTGAACATCTACTTCGAGGAGGCGGGGACGGTGCGCGTGGGGGA
>WGEM01000462.1 GCA_015492755.1 Gemmatimonadota bacterium
GTCTTCGGGCGTCTGGCGTCCCGCGGCCATCGGGTGACGCTCCTGGTCTCGGGGTTCGAGGGGTGCGCGCCCCGCACGGAGCTGGACGGGATGGAGGTGCACCGCACCGGGCGGCGCTACACCTTCTCACTGGCCGCGCCCCGCTACTTCCGGCACCAACTCGCCGGTGGCGCCTTCGACGTGGTGGTGGAAGACCTGAACAAGGTGCCCCTCTTCAGCCCGTACTGGGTGGACGCGCCGGTGGCGCTCCTGGTGCACCACCTCTTCGGCGCCACGGCCTTCCGTGAGGCCAACTGGGCGCTGGCCACGGCGACGTGGCTGCTGGAGCGTCCGGTGCCGCTGGTGTACCGCGGAACGCCGGTGGTGGCGGTCTCCGAGAGCACCCGAGAAGACCTCCTCGCGCGGGGGCTTCCGGGCCCCATCGAGGTCATCCCCAACGGTGTGGATCTGGACGCCTTCCGGCCGGCGAGCCCCGCGGAGCGCACGCCGGACCCCACGCTCCTGTACCTGGGTAGGATCAAGCGATACAAGCGTGTGGATCTGATCCTGCGGGCGGTGGCGCTGCTCAGGGACCGCGGGCTGCACGTGCGGTTCCGGGTGGCGGGCAGCGGCGACGCCCGGACCGCCCTGGAGCGTCTGGCGCGGAGCCTCGGCATCCAGGACCGCGTGGAGTTCCTGGGCTTCGTGGACGACGCGACGAAGCATGAGCTCTTCCGAACCTCGTGGCTCCACGTGCTGACTTCGGCGAAGGAGGGTTGGGGCATCAGCAACGTGGAAGCCGCGGCGTGCGGCACGCCCACGGTGGCCAGCGACGCGCCGGGCCTCCGCGAATCGGTGCGTCATGGCGAAACGGGGCTCCTGGTCCCGCACGGCGACGTGGAGGCCCTGGCCGATGCCATCCAGCAGGTCGTCACCGACCCCGCCATCCTCGAGCGTCTGGGCGAAGGCGCCCGCCGCTTCGCGGAAGGCTTCTCCTGGGATCGTTCCGCGCTGGCCATGGAACGGTTCCTGGAATCGGCGGTTGCCCACCGCGCCCCAGAAGCTCCTATTTCATTGTTCCCTCCCCATCGAAAGGACGACCGGTGAGAATTCAGATCGCCCATCGACAGTGTGACGTACCGGAACCCGTGATCGAGCGGGTGCACGAGCAGCTCCCGAAACTCAGCAAGTATCATCCCCGCATCACCGCGGCGGACGTGGTGTTCAAGGAAGAGAAGCTATCCCACGAGGTGGAGGTCATCCTGCACATCGACGGGTCCGCTCCGGTGGTGGCCCACGCCTCAGACAGGGAGTTCCTCTCCGCCCTGGATCGCACCGTGGACCGCCTGGCCAAGATCCTGCGGCGGGAGCGGGGAAAGCGAACCGATCATCAGGCGCCCAAGCTCTCCGAAATGGCCGGCGAACCCTCCGCCGCCGACTGACTTCATGAGGCCCGGTACGGCGCAGCCCGTCGCCCAGACCGTGCGGATCCCGGAGATCCTGAAGGCCAAAGCTGAGATTCTGGGCCTGGAAGTCCTCACGGAAGACGTGTCCCTGGACCGGGTGGCGGCGGACCCCGATATCACCTCGCCGGGGCTGGCCCTGGCGGGCTACACGGTGCGCACGCCCCGGGGCCGGATGTGGGTCTTCGGGGAGACGGAGATGACCTATCTCCAGGCCCTCCCCGAGGACACCGCGCGTGAACGTCTCCGCACGCTCTTCTCCTTCGATGTGCCGGCGGCGTTCGTCACGAAGGGGCAGGAGGTCCCGGCCTACTTCCTCGAGGAGGCGCGGGCGGCGGGGGTGCCGGTGCTGCGTTCCAGCCGGACGACGAAGTACTTCTACGAGCGCATCAAGCCGTATCTGGAAGCGGCCATGGCGCCCAGCATCACGGTCCACGGTTCGCTGGCGGACGTGTACGGGGTGGGCCTCCTCTTCGTGGGCGAGAGCGGCGTGGGGAAGTCGGAGTGCGTGCTGGACCTGGTGGAGCGGGGCCACCGGCTGGTGGCCGACGACCTGGTGATCGTGTCCAAGCGGGGCAACGACGTGCTCATCGGGCGGGGCCACGAGCTCCAGAAGCACCACATGGAGATCCGGGGCATCGGGATCATCGACATCTCGGCGCTCTTCGGGGTCCGGGCCATCCGCCAGCAGAAGCGCATCGAGGTCATCGTCTCCCTCGAACTCTGGGATCAGCACCGGGACTACTCGCGCACCGGCCTGGACGACGAGCACGAAGAGCTGCTGGGCATCCAGATCCCCAAGGTCACCGTGCCCCTCAATCCGGGGAAGAACATCACGGTGATCTCGGAGGTGGTGGCCATGAATCACCTGCTCAAGTACTCGGGCATCCACTCGGCGCGTGCCTTCGACGAGAAGCTCAAGCGGTATCTCGAGCAGGACTATGAGTAGTGA
>WGEM01000463.1 GCA_015492755.1 Gemmatimonadota bacterium
CGGCCACCGCGGCCAGCACCGCCCCCGCGCGGGCGCGCCCCCGGCGGCGGAGCCACCAGCCGGCGGCGGCCAGCGCCAGGATCATGGGCACCGGCATCAGGACGGCGCCGAGAAGCTTCTTCAGCAGGAAACCTGCGGGCTCATCGTCCATCGAGGGACCTCAGCGGATCGCTGGGAGCGCGGATCAGGCGCTGATCTCGTGGGCCTCCCCCGCCCCGCGGGGCACGCGGATGAGGTCCACCAGCACCTGCACGTGGGCCGGGGGTGGGGGCGTGAAGCGCGACACCGTCCAGGCAACGCCGAAGTTGAGGAGCATCCCCACCGTCCCGATGCCCTCCGGGGAGATGCCGAACCACCAGTGCTCCGCCGTGTTCAGCTCGGGGTGCATCAGCTTGAACCATACGATGTACGAGGCGGTGAAGGTGATCCCGGTGATCATCCCCAGGATCGCACCTTCCCGGGTGGTGCGCCGGGAGAAGATCCCCAGGATGATGACCGGGAAGAAGGAAGAGGCGGCCAGCCCGAAGGCGAAGGCCACCACCTGGGCCACGTAACCGGGCGGGTGAATCCCCAGGTACCCCGCCACGATGACGGCGCCTCCCGCGGCCACCCGGGCCGCGATGAGCTCACCGCGCTCGGTGATGCCGGGACGGAAGGCCCGCTTCAGGAGGTCGTGGCTCACGGCGGTGGAAACCACCAGGAGGAGGCCGGCGGCGGTGGAGAGGGCGGCGGCCAGCCCTCCCGCCGCCACCAGCCCCACGACCCAGTCGGGGAGCCCGGCGATCTCGGGGTTGGCCAGGACCATGATGTCCCGGTCCACCTGGAGCTCGTTGGCCACCGGGACGCCGCCGGCGTCCACCGCGTCGGGTCCCACGTACTGGATCCGTCCGTCCCCGTTCAGGTCCTCGAAGACGATGAGGCCGGTCCCTTCCCACGTCCGGAACCACTCGGGAACCTCCGCGTAGGGGCGGTCCGCGACGCTGGCCAGCAGGTTGGTGCGGGCAAAGACCGCCACCGCCGGCGCGGTGGTGTAGAGGATGGCGATGAAGACCAGCGCCCACCCCACGCTCAGGCGCGCGTCCCTCACCCGGGGCACGGTATAGAAGCGGATGATGACGTGGGGAAGCCCGGCCGTGCCCACCATGAGGGCGGCGGTGATGAAGAAGACGTCCAGCTTCGACTTGGTCCCCGAGGTGTAGGCGGAGAATCCCAGCTCCTGATGCAGCCCGTTGAGGCGCTCGAGCAGCCCCACACCGGTGGACTGGTCCACGCCCCCGAGACCGAGCTGGGGCACGGGGTTTCCCGTCACCATCAGCGACAGGAAGATGGCCGGCACCATATACGCGAAGATGAGGACGCAGTACTGCGCAACCTGGGTGTAGGTGATCCCCTTCATCCCCCCGAGGACGGCGTAGAAGAAGACGATGGCCATCCCGATGAGCACGCCGGTGGTGACCTCCACCTCCAGAAAGCGCCCGAAGACGATCCCCACGCCCCGCATCTGGCCCGCCACGTAGGTGAACGACACGAAGATGGCACACACCACCGCCACGATGCGGGCGAACTGGGAGTAGTACCGGTCGCCGACGAAGTCGGGCACGGTGAAGGCGCCGTACTTGCGCAGGTAGGGAGCCAACAGCAGCGCCAGAAGCACGTACCCGCCGGTCCACCCCATCAGGTAGACGGAGCCGTCGTACCCCATGAACGAGATGAGTCCGGCCATGGAGATGAAGGACGCCGCGCTCATCCAGTCGGCGGCCGTGGCCATTCCGTTGGCCAGGGGCGAGACGCCGGCGCCCGCCACATAGAACTCCCGCGTCGAGGCGGCCCGCGACCACACCGCGATCCCGATGTAGAGGGCGAAGGAGGCCGCCACCAGGAGGAAGGTCCAGGCCTGGACGTTCATCGGTCGTCTCCCTCGTCCAGGTCGAACTCCCGGTCCAGCCGGTTCATGAGGAAGACGTAGGCGAAGATGAGGACGACGAAGACGTAGATGGAGCCCTGCTGCGCGAACCAGAATCCCGCCGGCACGTGCGTGCCGGGGATCCGGAAGGCGTTGAGGGGCTCCGCCAGGATGATCCCCAGGAGGTAGGAGACGACGAACCAGACGGAGAGGAGGGCGGCGAGGATCCGCAGGTTCCGCCGCCAGTACTCCGCCTGGCGGGCCCGCGCCTCGGGATCGGTGACGGAAGGCCGGGTGAGGCCGGGAGTCTCTGGGGGCATGGCGTCCTCACGGGCAGGAGACGCGCCATGGTAGCAGGAGCGTGCGGCGCCCGCTATCCTGCGGGGATCAGGCCCGGGCGCACCGCGTCACAGCAGGAACCGCCACACCACCTTGGACGCGAAGCTGGTGCCCGCCGAGCGCCACCGGGACAGGCTGGTGTCGGCGCCGTGGTTCACCACCAGGAAGAGGTCCGTGCCGGGACGGGGGATCCAGTTGATGCGGAAGTTGAAGACGGCTTCCTCGTCCTCGCTGTTCCACTGGGCGAAGAGCGCCCCGAAGAGCGCCGGGCTGAACGCGAAGTCGGCCCGCCCCCCGGCCTCCACCACGCGGAACCGGCCGCCGGGAAGGCGCACCCGGTTCACCTGGGCGTCGAGCCTGAGGCTCAGGTGGCGGCTGGTCCGCCAGGTGATCCTCCCGCTCACCTCCGTGCGGGTACCGTCGTAGAAGGCGCCCCAGCCCACGGATCCGCCGGCGCTGAGCGCCCGGCCTGCGAAGGTGGACGCCTGGAGCTCGTAGCGGGTGTACCAGTAGCGGGCGGTGGGAATCGTCACCCCCTCGGCGATCTCGAAGGGCCCGGTGAGCTGCTCGGCCCGCCGCTGGACGTTGAGCTCGACCCACTCCCCGCTCATCGTCCCGAACCCCAGAGGACGGAATTCCATGAAGACGCTCTGCATCTCCCCGGTGCGGTCGTCGATGTAGTAGTTGACGTCCAGCGGCTTGATCTCCGTCTGGCGGATCCAGGGGATGAACCCGGGGCGGGGGTTGAGCTGGAGCTCGGCGTAGAACTCCTGGTACGCAGTGCGGCGAAGGAAGCCCGCCTCGGGATTGAAGGCGGCGCCCGCCCGGTTCCAGGCCGCGTCGAACTCCACCAGGTCGGTGGGCAGGCTCACGAAGATGCGGTGCGCCATCCCCGTCCGCCGCTCCGCGTCGGACGTGTAGCTCTGCGCCAGCGCCACTCCGGCCGCGAAGCTCTTGTCGCCGAAGAGCCGGGAGGTGGCGTACCGGAGGTCCGCGCCGTAGGTGGCGTTCACCCGCCCGGGCTGGATCCGGGTCACGCTCACGACGCCCACGGTGGACTCCCGGAGGACGTCCTGCTTCCACCGGAGCACCGTGAAGTTGGTCGACGGATCGCCGCCCGCCCCCTCGGTCTGAAGCGACATGGCGCCGAGGGTCGTGGAGCCCAGCTTCGCCAGGAGGCGGGCTCCCCCGAGGATCGTCAGCGGGTTGCCGCGGGCGTCCAGGCCCACGCGGCGGCTGAAGAAGGGGCGGTCGCGGCTGTTGAGGACAAAGTCGAAGAACTCCCTTCCCTCCAGGAAGAACTCGCGCTTCTCCGGATAGAAGAGGGAGAACCGGGTGAGGTTCACCTGCGTCCGGTCCGCCTCCACCTGAGCGAAGTCCGGGTTCACGGTGAGGGTGAGCTTCACCGTGGGCGTCACGAGGTAGTTGAGGTCCACGCCGGTGTGGGAGACCCGCCGCCACGGATCGGGATCCCGGCTCTCCAGCCCGCCCAGCGCGTAGGGCTTCGCTTCCAGGAGCCGGACGCTCTGGAGTCCCCGGAGGCCGGTGAGGGTCCCGGCCCGCGCCACCTGCTCCAGCTCCGAATCCCGGGACCACCCCCGCCAGAGGACCTGCTCGCGCTTTCTCCGGATGTTGCGCTCGAAGTTGATCCCCCACCGCTGCTCCGGGAGCGAGGCGAACTTGAGGGTCGAGAAGGGGATCTTCAGCTCGGCGAACCAGCCTTCGTCCGTGACACGGGCGGCGGCGTACCAGACGCCGTCCCAGTCGCGGTTCACCCGGTTCCCGTTGTCGATGACGGCGGCGTCCGCCTTCGCCCCGTTGGGGTTCACCACGAAGAGGTAGCCGTTGCGCCGGTCCCGGTAGGTATCGAGGATCACCTCGAAGTTGTCCTCCGAGTCGAACTCGAAGTCGCGGCGCATCTTCCGGGCCACGAGGGCCCCGGGGTTCCGGTCGTAGCCCCAGAATCCCACGTACAGCGCCTCGTCGTCGTACAGGACCGCCACCTCGGTGCGCTCGGTGGCCGGCTCCCCCAGGTGCAGCTCCCGCTGGATGAAGCGGGTGACGTGGACCGCCCGTCCCCAGGCGGATTCCTTCAGGACCCCGTCCACGCGCACGGGCTCCTCCACGCGGAGGGCGGGAAGGAGGTCCGAGGCCGGGGGAAGGGTGTCCCCCGGCGGCCGGCGGGGTGCCGGGCCCGCCTGCAGAAGGCTCATCAGCACCGCTGCGGTCCGGATCATCTCCGGTCTCGGGCTCTCCGCACGCATGACTCGGGGGTGGAAGGGCAGGCCCTCCGGGCCGCACCTTCCTCACCCTTGAAAGCTAACGCCGGCGCTGCCCTTCGTCGCTCCCACCGAGGTCCTCTCCCGCGTCAGGAGATCCCCGCACCACCGGTGCGCCGGGGTGGCCGCGGCGGCGCCTGCGGGGGCCGGGGGGCGTCCGCCCCGGGGCACCGGAAACCCCGGAG
>WGEM01000464.1 GCA_015492755.1 Gemmatimonadota bacterium
GCCGAACTTCACGTGCACGGTGCCGCGGTCGTCCGTGCCGTACGGAGAGTAGCGCCCCCGGACGTAGTTGCGCCGGGCGTAGGCG
Organism: Gemmatimonadota bacterium; assembly: GCA_015492755.1. GTDB lineage: Bacteria > Gemmatimonadota > Gemmatimonadetes > Longimicrobiales > Gaopeijiaceae > S146-37. The sequence goes on from WGEM01000464.1 coordinate 86, forward strand.
ATGCGCTCCCAGTGCTCCATGAGGCGTTCGTTGAGGGGCGTGTCCGGCGTCGGGTCCTTCATCATCCAGAAGATCCGCACCTCGCGGAGCACGTCGGGATCGTCCCGGGCCAGGAGCGCCTCGAAGCGGGCCGAATCCGCTTCGTTCATGATGGGGATGATGCGGGCGACCTCCTCCCGCACCGCGTCGCGGTACGGGTCCATCTCCCTGCCGGAGAACCCCCACGCGTACATCTCCGAGGCCACCTCATACTCGGCCTTCATCCTGCGCTCGGCCACGAGCTCCGCGTAGGCGATCCCGATGCGGGGATCGTGGCGGCCGGCGGCGTCGAGGCTGTCCCGGCCCTCGTACCAGAGGTCCAGCGCGTCCTTCCAGTGGCCGGCCTCCAGCCTCTCCCGTCCCAGCTCGTACCAGCGGGCCGGAGCGGTGCGGGCGTCCGGCGGATCCTGCCCCGCCACGGCACCTGGCGGCATCTGCGCGGCGGCCATGAAGACCGCCAGACCGACGGTCAGGCTCGTATGCATGCCGGAGCGGGGCGGTGGATCCTCACGGGACGGACGCGGACTCAGCGGGTGGCCAGAGGCACCAGGAGGCCCACGGAGAGCACGAGGTCGTTCTGGGTCTCTCCGCGGGCGGAGGCGGCCGTGGCCTGGAAGGTTCCGAAGAGCGCGTGGACTTCGGCCATGGCCCGCACGCGGCCGGTCCCCAGGAAGGTGCCCAACCCCACCTTGAGGCTCGGGCGAACCTGGTCGGACAGGAACGCCGTGAGGGCCTCACAGGTCAGCGCCTCCGCGCTGCACGCGCCGTCATCGAAGCGGTACGCGCGCAGTGAGGCGCCCACCAGGAAGTAGGGACGGAGCGCCCGGGTCACGTCTCCCCCCTGGAAGGTGACGGCGGCCGTGCCTGCGAAGACCGTGGCCGTCGCCTCGCCCTCGTCGAACTGGCTGCAGTTGTAGTCGCCGTCGCACAGTGCCGGGAGATTCCGGGCGTTGAGGGGCGTGTACGCCACCGACACCCGGAGCGTGGCCCGGTCGTCCCGCAGCGGCATGGCCAGTCCCAGGCCCCCCGAAGGGCCCGTGGACATCTTGTTGGTGAACTGGACCTGTGTGGCGGCCTCCCCCACCCGGATGGTGCCCAGGTCCCGCGTGGGGATGCTGAGGCCCGCGAAGATCATCCCGAAGAGTTGGCGGGGCGGGTCGGGGGTCCCGGACGCCTGGGCGAGAAGGCCGCCCGGCAGGAGCAGGACGGCGGCGGCGAGGATCAGGGTCCGATATGGGTAGCGCAAGGGTCCTCCACGTTCATGGGCGGAAACGCTCCGGTGCGGCGCGTTCCCCGGCTCGGCTCGCTGTCGGCCCTCGTCCTCCCGCTCCGCCGCCCGTCGCCCGGCGCTTGACCTCCCGTCCGCGCCGAGACAACGTCCACGGGCGGCCCTCCGGGTGCCGCATGGTTTATACGTGGCGGCGGGGGCTGAGTTTCCTGCGGGCGAAGAGGGACGGGATCCCGGAACGCGGCCGTCACGACGAGCGAGCCTTTCCCCCACGGGCGAGCGCGGAGCACTCCATGAAGAAGCCGGTGCGGCGGGTCGAGAAGCCCTGGGGCCACGAGCTGATCTGGGCGGAGACGGAGCTGTACGTAGGGAAGATCCTGCATGTGAAGGCCGGTGAAGCCCTCTCGGTCCAACTGCATCGCCAGAAGGACGAGACGCTCTTCCTCCTGTCGGGCTCCATCCGGCTCCACGCCGGGCCCTCGGTGGACGAGCTCAGCCGCATCGATCTGGGAGCCGGGGAGTCGTGCCGCATCCGCCCCGGGACCGTCCACTATATCGAGGGCGTGGAGGACGCCGACGTGCTGGAGGCGTCCACACCCCACCTCGACGACGTCGTGCGCATCCGGGACCGGTACGGCCGCGCCCCCGAGGGCTCGTGACGGAGCTGGACCGGCGTTCCGCCCGCCCCGGAAC
>WGEM01000465.1 GCA_015492755.1 Gemmatimonadota bacterium
ACGCGGTGGAGCTCGTGACGCCTGACGAGGAGCTCTCCACCGAGCGCGGGGCAGCGCTCCTGGTGCTCACCGGAGGCCTGGGCGGAGACGGTGAGCGACTGGCGAAGCAGGCGCGGGAGAAGCTCCGCATTCCCGTGTTCGCCATCGCCGACGCCGAGCGGCTTCCGGCGGCGTTGCGGCCCGGCTACGACGAGGTCTTTCCCCGCGGTACGCCCGCCGACGACATCGTGCTTCTGGGGAAGCGTCGTATCGAACGGCTGCGCCTGCAGAGCGTCACGGGGATCGTCGGCGAGACCGATGCCATGCGCGAGGTGCTGGAGCGCGTGGTGCAGATCGCGCCGGTGGACGCCACGGTGCTGGTCACCGGGGAATCGGGCACGGGGAAGGAGCTGGTGGCCCGCGGAATCCACGCGCTCTCACCGCGTCGACACAAGCCGTTCATCGCGGTGAACGTGGCGGCGTTGCCCGAGACGCTTCTCGAGTCGGAACTCTTCGGGCATGAGAAGGGTGCGTTCACCGGTGCGGTGGACTCGCGCCGGGGGCTCTTCGAGCTGGCGGAGGGCGGGACCATCTTCCTGGACGAGATCGGGGAGATGCCCCTGGCGACGCAGACCAAACTGCTGCGGGTTCTGGAGCAGCGGGAGTTCCTCCGGGTGGGAGGCGAGCGCACCATCCGGGTGAACGTGCGGGTGGTGGCGGCCACCAACCAGGATCTCCGTCAGTTGGTGGCCATCGGAGAGTTCCGCAGAGACCTGTATTACCGCCTCAACGTCCTCTCCATCCGCCTCCCGCCGCTCCGGGAGCGGAAGGAGGACATTCCGCTCCTGGTGGAGGCCTTCGTCCGGGAGGTGTCGGAGCGCCACGGACGTCCCTTCCCGGGACTCACCCCCGAGGCGATGACCGTCCTGATGGAGTACTCGTGGCCGGGGAATGTGCGCGAGCTCCGCAATCTCGTGGAGTCCATGGTGGTGCTGTCCCCTGGGCGGCCCATCCGTCCGGAGGATATTCCGGAGGAGATCCGTTCCGGACGGGGGGCCTCGCTCCTCCCCGCACCCATCCCCCGCGCCTCCGGAGGGGAAGAGGGCGGCAGTGAGCTCCGTCCGGAGCTGGAGTTCATCTTCCGCACGCTCATCGACCTGCGGGTGGATCTGGACGACCTGCGGCGGGAGTTCGAGACCTTCCGGCGCGAGCACGAACCGCTGCTCCCTTCGGCGGAGGTATTCGCTCACTTCCCGGCTCGGGGCGGCGACGGAGACGGCGTGGAGGTGGGGGCGTACCGGACGCCTCCCGCGGCGGGAGATTCCGCCGTCGCGGCGCGCGACGCCCAGGTTCGAGCGGTCACGCCGGGGGCCGGGGGGAGTGTGCCCGCGGAGGGCGGCTCGGGCAGCGAGGAGGACTCGTCCACCGCAGAGGACGGGCTGGTGGTTTTCCGCCCCGGAATGACCATGGAAGAGATGGAGCGCCGGGCCATCGAGGCTGCGCTGGCGGCGGTGGGCGGCAACCGCCGCCGCGCGGCGGAGATGCTGGGGATCGGCGAGCGAACGCTCTACCGCAAGATCGCGAAATACGGGCTGGACCGTTCCGACTGAAGGCCTCGGGCGCGAATCCGGGCCAGCTCCTCCTGCACGCGGGGGAGGATCCTGGACCAGGCGGCGGTCTCGTGCAGCCCGTACGCCAGGCGCAGGTCGCCGGAGTCCAGGTCCACGGGTCCGTCGAAGGTATAGACCGCCATTTCCGTGGCCCGCTGCCGGAGGCGACGCTCGCCCCAGCCCGGCGTGATGCCCTCAATGCGCCGGGGGCGCCGCCGGAGGCCCCGCGAGATGAGCTGGATCTCCTCGGGGACGAACCGGACGCCGTCCTCGTCGCTGAAGAGCGAGACCAGGAAGAGCTGTTCGTCCTCCGAGGAGCGATGCCGGCGGGCGAGCGCCGAGAGGCGCGCGTAGGTGTCGGGGGCGGTGGCGCGGATCACCCACTCGTCCAGGGGAGTGAGGAGGATGCGCAGCGGGCCGCTCCGCAGCGTCACCGAAACCTCGTCCTGACGGAGCGTGCCCAGGCCACCGGGCGGCAGAGCCTCCTCGCCCACCGGCGCCGGAGGCGGACCGTCACCGTCGCCGGTGGCGTATCCGGCGGGCAGCGCGCACGCGCCCAGGAGCGCGCAGAGGAGCGCGGAGGCCGGATGGACGCGCCGCCGGACCCTCACGGGGCACCGCCGCTCAGGAGCCCCTCCAGCGCCTCCAGGAGCGCGTCCTTCCCCTCACCCGTCTTGGAGGAGAAGGGGAGGACCTGATCCTCGTCCATGCCCAGATCCTCCGCCACCCTGTGCAGCGCGCCGGCTCGCTCCCGGCTCCGCAGCTTGTCCATCTTCGTCACCACCACCAGCACCGGGAGCGCCAGCTCCGCGGCGTAGTCCATGAGTGTGTGATCCAGAGGGCCCGCGCCGCGGCGGGCGTCCACCAGGTGGACGAGCCCCGCCAGCGCGCCCCGCCGCCTCAGGTAGTCGTCGATGAGGTGCGCCCAGGCGTCGCGGGTGGCCTGCGGTACCTTCGCGTAGCCGAAGCCGGGAAGGTCCACCAGGCAAAAGGCTCCGTTCACCTCATAGAAGTTGATGGCGCGGGTCTTTCCGGGCTTCGCCGAGACGTGGGCGATCCCCCTTCGGGTCCGGCCCAGGACCGTGTTGATGAGGGACGACTTCCCCACGTTGGACCGCCCGGAGAAGGCCACCTGGGGCAGCGTGCTGGGCGCAGGCTGGCCGGGCGCGCCCACCGTCCCCACGTACTCCACCGTCCGGATCTTCATGTGTCCGGGAGGTCGGCCGGTGCGTTCACTGCGGGGGCCCCAGCCCCAGCCCGGACCGGGGCGCCACCTGCGGGTGCCGGAGGAGGACGGCATCGAGCACCTCGTCCATGGTGCGCACCAGCACGAACTGGACGCCGTCGCGCACCTCCGGGGGGAGGAGCTCCAGATCGTGCGCGTTTGCCGCGGGGAGCACCACCCTCCGGATGCCCGCCCGCAAGGCCGCCACCGCCTTTTCCTTCACGCCGCCCACGCCCAGCACCCGGCCGCGGAGCGTGATCTCCCCGGTCATGGCCACATCGGGCCGGGTGGGAATCTCCAGAAGGGCGGAGATGAGCGCCGAGGCGATGGTGATGCCCGCCGAGGGCCCGTCCTTGGGCGTCGCCCCCTCCGGGATGTGAATGTGCACGTCCACCGTTTCGTGAAACCCGGGCTCCAGACCCAGCGGCGCCGCCCGCGAGCGCGCAAAGGTCACCGCCGCCTGGGCCGACTCCTTCATGACCTCGCCCAGCGTACCGGTGAGCCGCAGCTCTCCGCTGCCGGGCACCACCGCCACTTCCACGTCCAGCACCGCACCGCCGGCGGCGGTCCATGCCAGGCCGTTGGCGATGCCCACCCGCTCCGCCGCCCGGTCCCGGTCGGGAGGAGGGTAGGGGGGCGGACCCAGGAGCCGACGGAGATCCGCCTCGGTGACACTGGCCGACACCGGCGCGCCGTCCGCCAGGGCCCGCGCAAGCTTCCGGGCGATCCGCCCCAGGCGTCGGTCCAGCTCGCGGACGCCCGCCTCGCGGGTGTAGCGTTCGATGACGGCGTGGAGCGCGTCGTCGCCGATCTGGACCCGCCGGGGGTCCACGCCGTGGGCGGCCAGCGTCCGGGGCCAGATGAAGCGGCGGGCGATCTCGCGCTTCTCCGTGTCCAGGTAGCCGGGGAGGCGGATCACCTCCATCCGGTCGCGCAGCGGCCCGGGGATGTCGGCGAGGGTGTTGGCGGTGGCGATGAAGAGCGTCTCCGAGAGATCGAAGTCCAGCTCCAGGTAGTGGTCCGTGAACGCGCGGTTCTGCTCCGGATCCAGGACCTCCAGGAGCGCCGCGCCGGGGTCTCCGTGGAAGTCCCGCGCCAGCTTGTCGATCTCGTCCAGCACGAAGACCGGGTTCCGCGTTCCGGCGCGGCGCATCCCCTGAAGGATCCGCCCCGGGAGTGCGCCCACGTAGGTGCGCCGGTGCCCGCGGATCTCCGCCTCGTCCCGCACGCCGCCCAGCGACACCCGTACGAAGGCCCGCCCCAGCGCACCCGCGATGCTCCTGCCCAGCGAGGTCTTCCCCACCCCGGGAGGACCCACCAGGCAGAGGATGGGGCCACGCATCTCGCCCACCAGGGAGAGGACCGCCACATGGTCCAGGATCCGTTCCTTCACTTCGTGCAGCCCGAAGTGCTCCGATTCCAGCACCTCGGCCACCCGGGCGAGGGAGAGATGGTCCTCGGAGCGGGTGGTCCAGGGCAGCGCGAGGATCCAGTCCAGATAGGTCCGGATCACCGCCGCCTCCGGCGCCACCGGGCTGAGCTTCCGCAGCCGCCCCACCTCCTTGTAGGCACGTTCGCGCACGGCATCGGGGAGATCCCGCTCCTGGATGGCGCGCTCCAGCTCCCGCCATTCCTCGTCGTCGTCGGTGCTTCGGGCCTCCCGGCGGAGCGCCCGGAGCCCGCTCCCGGGACGGGCTGCTTCCTCGCCCAGCCGGAGCTGGATCTGGCGGTCCAGCTTCTCCTCGATGCGCATCACCTCCAGCTCGCGGGTGAGGAGTTCCCGCAGCCCGTCCAGCGCGTCAGCCAGCTCGGTGCGCTCCAGGATCTCCTGCTTCTCCGCAGCCGGGACCAGGAGGTGCCCGGCCACCAGGTGCGCGAAGCGAACCCGGTCTCCCTCGGCGGAGAGGATCCCGGAGAGCTCCTCGGGAATCCGTTCGTGCCGGCGCGCGTACTCTCCGTAGAGCGTCACTACCTGCCTCGTGAGCGTCTCCACGGCGTCGTTGCGCGCCGCCGTCCCTTCTGCCTCGGCCTCCACCAACGGTTCGATGCCGGCGCGCAGGTGCGTGGCGGTGGAGGAGAGGCGCCGCACCCGTGCGCGCCCCAGGCCCTCGAGGACCACCCGCTTCGTCCCGTCGGGGAGTTGCGAGACCTGGATCACCCGGGCCACGGTGCCCACACGGTAGAGGTCGGCGGCGGCGGGGTCGTCCACGGCGGGCTCCCGCTGCGTCAGGAGGAGTACCGGCTCCTCCCGGGCGCGGGCCTCCTCCAACGCCGCCACCGATCGGCGACGCCCGATGAGGAGCGGGAGGACCACGTACGGGAAAAAGACGAGGTCCCGGAGCGCGATGACCGGGAGGCGCTTCGGAACCTCGATCTCCTCTTCGACGCGGACGAGTCTGGGCATGGGCGGGC
>WGEM01000466.1 GCA_015492755.1 Gemmatimonadota bacterium
CGGAGATGTGTATAAGAGACAGATCCGCACCTGCCTGACGGGTCCAATCCGGGCCGGGCGGAAGAGAGATGAGCGCCAGGACGCCCGCGTGCACCGCTGCGGAGATCCCGAGGCCCGCCGCCACCGCCCTCCGGTGCCGTCTGGTCCGTACTCGATTCGTGCGCATGTGCGTCCTCCCGGTTCGGAGTGCCCTCACGACCACCCAAGCGCCGGGGTGCCTCCCCGGGTTCCCGCGCGGCCCGGGCCCGGGAACCCTCACGCGTTCGGGGGGTGGACGCGGCGGTGCGGGGCGTGCATCCTCGCAGCCGCGCCGCGTGGGATGTGCCCTGCCGTAACGGGGGGACCGCCGCGAGCCATCACGTCGAAGAGAGGCGAGACCACGCCATGACCACCACGAGCACGGAGCACGACGAGCCCCGGACAGGAGGCGCCCGGATGGATCCGGAGCGTTTCAGCTCCGGCATGACCCTTCCCGAGTACCTCGACACCGTGCAGGAGTACGCCGATCTGTGGCGGGGCGTCTACGAGCGGGTGCGCCTTCCGGAGGATCTGGTGGAGGAGGCCCGCGCGCTGGGTGAGGGCTGGCGTCTCGCGGTGCTCTCGGAGGACTGGTGCGGCGACGCGGTGAACACCGTCCCCGTGGTCGCTCGCCTCGCCGAGGAGGTGGGATGGGATCTGCGTGTCTTCCCCAGGGATGACAACCCGGACCTCATGGACGCGCACCTCACCGACGGCCGTAGCCGCTCCATTCCCGTGGTCATCGTGTACGACGGAGACTTCCGCGAGGTGGGCTGGTGGGGACCCCGCCCCAGGGAACTGCAGGCATGGGTGCTGGGCGAAGGCCGGGAGCTCCCCTCCGATGAGCGCTACAAGGTGACGCGCGGCTGGTATGCCCGCGACCGTGGACGGACCACGCTGCAGGAGCTCCTGGCGCTCTTTCCCCGGCACCGTCCGGGGGGATAGCTTCGCCTCCCGGCTCGGCGGGCGTGGAGCGGGCCGGCTCCCGTCGTGTCCGTCGGGTCATCCCCTTGTCGAAGGCACCTTCCGGAGGCCGCTTGAGCGCACCGCGTCGCGCCGGACTTTTTCTGCTGGCGTTCGGGTCCGGATTTGCGGTCCTCACCATCGAGATCGCTGGCGCGCGGCTCATCGCGCCCGTGTTCGGACTCTCCGCAGTGCCGTGGACTGCCGTCATCGGGGTGATCCTTGCGGCGGTGGCGGTGGGCAGCCATCTGGGCGGCCGGCTGGCCGACGCGGGACGGGTCCCGCTCTCGGCGGTGCTCACCGGCGCGGCCTTCACGGCGGTGCTCCCCATCGCGCTGGGCGGCTTCCCGTGGATCGCACGCCAGGTGCTGGGCTTCATCCCCGGTGCCGTGGTGAGCGCTCTGGTCCTCTTCGCGCCCTCGGTGCTCTTCCTGGGGGCGGTGGTGCCGTATCTCATCCGCGCCGACACGGGGGCGCTGGAGGAGGTGGGGAGGCGTGCGGGCGACGTGAGCGCCGCCGCCACCGCGGGCTCCATCGCCGGGAGCTTCGTCACCGGATTCGTGCTCCTGCCCCTCCTGCCGCTTCCCTACCTCATGGCGGCCACCGCGGTGTTGCTGCTGATGCTGGCGGTCCTGGCGGGCCGCCTGTTGGGGGGCGGCGTGGAGACCCGGGCGGTCCTTCTCGGTGTGGTGGTGGCGGGAGGACTCGCCGCCGCCAGCACGCGGCTCCCGCCCGACACGCTGTACCGGGGCCAGACGTGGTACGCGGATGTGGCCGTCACCGAGCGCCTCTGGCGGAGCGAAGGACGCCGCGTGCGGGAGCTCTGGCAGAACGGAGGCTCGTCGTCGGCGGAGTACACGGATACCGGAGCTCCGGCGCACAGCTACGCCCGGGCGAGTCTCGCGTTGCTCGGGGCCGGTACCTCCATGGAGGAGACGAGCGGGCCGGACGGAGATGCAGCGCCTCTCCGGCGCATACGCCGTGCGCTCGTCCTGGGCGGTGCGGCGCTGACGCTGCCCGTGGCGCTGGTGCGCGCGGAGCCCGCGATGGAGGTTGACGTGGTGGAGATCGACCCCGTCGTGACGGAGCTGGCGCGCCGTTACTTCGCATACGGGCAGGCGGCCTACCCGCAGATCCGGGTGGTGCACGACGACGCCCGCGTCTTCCTCCGCGGGACCGAAGCCTGGTACGATCTCGTGTACCTGGACGTCTTCGACCACCTCCTCACGGTGCCCTGGACGATGGTGACGGTGGAGGCGTTCGCCTCCATGGCGGAGCACCTGGGGCCCGGTGGCCTCTTCATGGCCAACGTGCTCTCGCCTCTCGAGGGTCCCGGCACCGCGTTCCTGGCACGGCTCCGGGCGACGCTGGACGAGGTGTTCGGGGAGGTTCGGTTCTACCGGGCCGATCCGGAGGTGGAGCCGCGGGTGGCGCAGAACGTGATCGTGGTGGCGCAGCCGCAACCCGGCGGCGGGGTCATTTCGGGGTTGCCGGCGCGGCCGGACTTCCCCGAGGTGGAGGTGATGGCGGCGGGGCCGCCGCTCCGCGACGACTTTGCCCCGGTGGAGGCGCTGCAGGCGCGCGTCTTCCTGGCGGGTCTTGGGTGGAAATGACAGGAGCGTGTCGATGCCGCTGATCTTCAAGGACGGAGTGCCGGAGAACACGCACCCGCTGAACGTTGTGGAGGGGAACGCCGCCGCCGGCCCCGACACGGAGGTCACACGCCCCCCGCTCTTCGAGGTGTACATGCGCATGGCGGAGGAGCTGGCGAAACGCTCCACCTGCGCCAGGCTCCAGGTGGGCACCGTCATCACCGACGCCCGGCTGGAGAACGTGGTGGCCATCGGATACAACGGGAACGCTCGGGGCTTCCCGAACCGCTGCGACACCGACGAGGCGGGCCGCTGCGGCTGCATCCACTCCGAGATGAACGCGCTGGTGAAGGCGCCGGGGCACCTCCCGGACAAGGTGGCGTTCGTCACCGCCAGTCCGTGTGTGATGTGCGCCAAACTCATGATCCAGGCGAACGTGGCGTACGTCTTCTACCGTGAGCCTTACCGCTCCCCCGAGGGCCTCGAGGTCCTGGAGCGAGGTGGCGTGAAGGCCGTCCGCTACCATCGTTGGAAGGACGCCTGGCGCTGACTGGACTTCGTCGCCAGGACCATTAGCTTCCGGGCGCTCGCCCCGCCGAGACCACAGCACAGACACGATCAGCCCATCGTTCGATGCGCCAGCGCGCGCGGAGTGCCCACCCGTGACGGATTTCCGCAAGGAGGGTGCCGCTGCGCCCTTCGGTCGCTTCTTCCTCCCCGGTCCCACCGAAGTCCATCCTGACGTTCTGGCGGCGCAGACCCGACCGATGATGGGGCACCGGGGCCCCGGAATCCAGGAACTCATGGCGCGGCTCCAGGAGGGACTGAAGCGGGTGTTCCGCACCGAGCGCCCCGTCTTCGTCGCCACCTGCTCGGCCACGGGCCTCATGGAGGCGGCGGTGCGCAACGGGGCCCGGCGGAGAATCCTCAGCCTGGTGAACGGTGCGTTCAGCGCGCGCTTCGCCGACATCGCCGAGGCCTGCGGCCTGGAGGTGGATCGCCTGGAAGTGCCATGGGGCGAGGTCCACGATCCGGGGGCCGTCGCGGAGAGGCTGCGGAATGCGCGCTACGAGGCGGTGACCGTGGTGCACTCCGAGACCTCCACCGGGGCGCTCAACGACCTGCCCGCCATCTCCGGTGTCGTAGCCGAGCACTCCGACACGCTCCTCCTGGTGGATTCCGTCACCGGGTGCGGCGGCGCGGAGCTGGAGACCGACGCCTGGGGGCTGGACTTCGTCCTCACCGGGTCTCAGAAGGCGCTGGCGCTGCCGCCGGGACTGGCCTTCGGCGTGGCGTCCGAGGCGATGCTCGAGCGCGCGGAGACGGTTCCGGGGCGAGGGTACTACCTCGACCTCCTCACCTTCGCGAAGAATCTGGAGAAGTTCCAGACGCCCACCACGCCCGCCATCTCCACGCTCTATGCGCTGGAGGTGCAACTGGAATGCATCCGTTCCGAGACCATGGAAGCCCGCTGGGCCCGCCACCTGGCCATGGCCCGGAGGGTGCATGAGTGGGTGGAGGAGATGCGGAGCGGCGGACTGGACGTCTCGGTGCTGGCGCCGGAGGGCTCCCGTTCCCCAACCGTCACCGCTCTGCGTCTGCCTGAGGGTATGCGGGGGCCCGATGTGGTGGAGGCGGCCCGGGTGCGCGGCTGGGTCATCGGGGGCGGCTACGGGAAGCTGAAGGAGACCACGGTGCGCATCGGACACATGGGGGAGCACACCCTGGAGGAGCTGGAGCCCCTTCTCGACGTGCTGGCGGAAGCGCTGGCGGAGGCAGGAGTGCGGGCATGAACGAGCTGCCCTACACCGTCCTGGTCACCGACAAGGTTTCCGCCTCGGGATTGGCTCCGCTCCTGAACGACGAGCGATTCGAAGTGGTGCGCGCGGACGACTCCTCGGAGCCCGGGTTCACGGAGGCGCTGGCACGGGCGCACGGGCTCATCGTGCGGAGTGCCACGAAGGTGACCCGGACGCTCCTGGAGGGGGCGCCCCACCTGAGGGTGGTGGGCCGCGCAGGTGTGGGCGTGGACAACATCGACCTGAACGCCGCCACCGAGCGGGGGGTGGCGGTCATCAACGCCCCGGCGGGCAACACGGTTTCGGCCGCCGAGCTCACGCTGGCGCTCCTCCTGGCGCTGGCGCGCCGCATCCCCGAGGCGGACGCGTCCATGCGTCGCGGCGAGTGGGCGCGGTCGCGCTTCAAGGGCGTGGAACTCCGCGGCAAGACGCTGGGGTTGGTGGGTGCGGGCCGCATCGGGGGCGCGGTGGCGCGCCGCTGCCAGGCCTTCGGGATGCGCGTGGTGGCCTACGACCCCTACCTCACCGAGGAGCGCGCCGAGAGCCTGCGCATCGAGCGGGCGGAGCTGGACCGGGTGGTGAAGGAGGCGGACGTGCTCTCTCTCCACGTGCCCCTCACCGAAGATACCCGCGGGCTCATCGGTGCGGAGCGCCTGGCGCGGATGAAGTCCACGGCGTTTGTCATCAACGTGGCGCGGGGCGGGGTGGTGGACGAGGATGCGCTGGCCGAAGCGCTCCGGGAAGGTCGTATCGCCGGGGCTGCGGTGGACGTCTTCGCGGCGGAACCGCTACCGCCCGACAGCCCGCTCCGGAATGCGCCCAACACCGTGCTCACACCCCACCTGGGCGCGTCCACCGTGGAGGCGCAGGAGCTGGTGGCGGTGGAGATCGCGGAAGCGGTGCGTGCGGCGCTGGCGGAGGGGGATCTCTCCCGGGCGCTCAACGCCCCTCAGATCAGCGGCGAAGCCCTCCGGGAGCTGGCCCCCCTCTTCGAGCTGGGCACCCGCCTCGGTCGTCTGGCGCGCGCGCTGGAGCCGGGGGGAACACGGGGCGTGGAGGTGCGTTACGCTGGCGCCTCGGACGAGGCGCTGGAGCCGCTGGCGGCCTACGTCCTGGTGGGGCTCCTGGAGAAGGTGCTGGGCGCCGACCAGGTGAACTTCGTGAGCGCCGGTCGCCTCGCGGAGCAACGAGGGATCGGTGTCTCCCGCTCCAGCCTGGCCCGCCGCACCGACTACAGCGAGTTCGTGGAAGTTGTGGTGAAGACCGACGACGGGGACTTCCGCGTGGCGGGAGCGGTCTTCGAGCCGGCCCACGCGCGGGTGGTCCGCATCGGAGAGTACCATGTGGACGTGGCGCCGCAGGGCACGCTCCTGGTCCTTCGCAACCGCGACGTGCCCGGCGTCATCGGGCGGGTGGGGACGCTCC
>WGEM01000467.1 GCA_015492755.1 Gemmatimonadota bacterium
CGCCGGTGCCGAGGATGCCGTCCACCACCAGGTCCGCCCGTTGGAAGAGGGCCCGCCAGTCGTCTTCGTCCAGCTCGTCGGCGCGCACCAGGGAGACGGACCAGCCGTGGAACAGCGCCGCGGGCGGCGCGTGCTCCCCCACCAGGACGCCCTGCACCGGCCGCCCCCACGCCGCCAGCGTCCGGAGCATCACCAGCGCGTCCCCGCCGTTGTTGCCCGCGCCGATGAACCCCAGCACGGACGCATCCGGAAAGAGGCGGGCCGCCACCGCGGCGGCGCTCCGCCCGGCGTTCTCCATGAGGACCGGCTGGGGCACGCCCTGCTCCTCGATGGCGATGCGGTCCAGCTCCCGGGACTCCGAGCCGGTGGGTGCGACGACCAGGCGTCGCGCGAAGGGTCGCAGCGGCGGATGGAGCGGAGACACGGTCAGACCCTCCTCACGGGAGGGTTCCCGCGACGGCACGGCACGCTCCCGCCCCGTGGCGGGCGCGGAGCCGGCGTTCCGGCCTCCGCAGCGCTACTTGTAGCTGTGCCCGATCTGGCGCCCGACGGTGATTTCCCCGTTGTCGATCCGGATGTTGAAGCCGCAGTCCGGATTGGAGCAGACCCAGGCCTTGTACCGGATCGGCGCCCCGTCCCTGCCGTAGTCCGAGAGCGGCAAGAGGATCCCGGTCTCGCATTTCTGGCAGCGCGGAAAACCGCGGTCGTCCATGTGCATCCCCTCCCGTGGGCGAGGCGGTCACCTCGACCGCCGCAGTGCCCGGCCGCACGCCGGGCGGTTCCAGTCCGGGGACCCGACCTCGTGCCGGGCCCGTCAGCTTCAGCTCCGAGCTTCCCAGGGATAGTTCAGCTCGAACGCCTCCTCGAAGTCGAACACGTCGACGAAGTCCTCCAGGCGGTCCTCCTCCTGCTTGATGAGGATCCCCTGCTCCACCAGCGCAAAGACGATCTCGCCGAGGTCCTCCGTGCAGTGGATGCCCCAGTGCTCCAGCACGGAACGGGCCATGGGCCCGAACCGTTCGATGGCCAGCCGGCGGACGCCCTCGGAGAGTTCACGCCCCGAGATATGTCTCGGCTCGTCGAGCGTGTGGATGACGGAGTGCAGCGCCGCCAGCACGAAGACGTACGCCCGCGGGTCGAACCGCGGGTTCCGTTCCTGGAGCCGGTCCAGGATCTCGTCGGCGAACTGAAGATCCGTCATGGGCGCAAATGTGCGGAACGGCGCGGCCTTTCGCTAGGCCTCCCCGAACTCGGGGTAGAGCGGGAACGCCTTGCAGAGCTCCGCCACCTCACCCCGCACGCGGCGGATGCGCTCCTCATCCGCGGGTGCCTCCAGGATCTCGGCGATCCAGCCGGCGATGCGTTCCATCTCCGGCTCCTTCATCCCCCGGGTGGTGAGCGCCGGCGTGCCGATGCGGAGCCCGGAGGTGACGAAGGGGGAGCGCGTCTCGCCGGGAACCGTGTTCTTGTTCACCGTGATCCCCGCCGCCTCCAGCGCCGCCTCGGCGTCCTTCCCCGTCAGCTCGCCGTGGCTCGGCCGGAGGTCCACCAGGAGCAGATGGTTGTCCGTGCCGCCGCTCACCAGATGGAACCCTCGCGCGGCGAGTCCCGCCCCCAGCGCCCGGGCGTTGGCCACCACCTGCGCCGAGTAGTCGGAGAACTCCGGCCGGAGCGCCTCACCCAGCGCCACCGCCTTGGCGGCGATGACGTGCATGAGCGGTCCACCCTGCATGAAGGGGAAGACCGACTTGTCGATGCCCCGGGCGTGCTCCTCCTTCGAGAGGATGAGCCCGCCCCGCGGGCCCCGGAGCGTCTTGTGTGTGGTGGTGGTGACCACGTCGGCGTGGGGAACGGGCGACGGGTGATGCCCGGTGGCCACCAGACCCGCGATGTGGGCCATGTCCACCACCAGCACCGCCTCCACCTCCCTGGCGACGTCGGCGAAGGCCTCGAAGTCGATGATCCGCGGGTAGGCACTGGCACCGGCGATGATCATCCTGGGCCGCTCGGCCCTGGCCTGGTCCCGCAGCGCGTCGTAGTCGATCCGGCCGTCATCCTCCCGAACGCCGTACGCCACCACCTGGAAGAGCCGGCCGCTGAAATTGACGGGTGAGCCGTGCGTCAGGTGCCCGCCGTGGCTCAGGTTCATCCCCAGGATCTTGTCACCGGGTTCCAGGAAGGTGAAGTACGCCGCCATGTTGGCCTGGGCGCCGGAGTGCGGCTGCACATTGGCGTGCTCGGCTCCGAAGAGTTCCCTGGCGCGCTGGCGGGCCAGCTCCTCCACCACGTCCACGTACTCACAGCCGCCGTAGTAGCGTTTCCCCGGAAGGCCCTCGGCGTATTTGTTGGTCATCACCGAGCCCATGGCCTCCAGCACGGCGTGGCTCACGAAGTTCTCCGATGCGATGAGTTCCAGGCCATTCGCCTGCCGGCGTGCCTCGGAAACGATGGCATCGTAGACCGCCGGATCGGCGGCCCGGAGGTGGTCCATCATGGTACGTACGTCCGCTGCAGGTGCCTCGCCTCCCGGATGCGTTCCTCCGCCACCCGGTTCGCCGCCGCGTGGGGCGCGATCCCCTCGCGCTCGGCGAGCTCGAAGATCCGGAGAAGGGTGTTGTAGATGTCGGCGGCCTTCCGCTTGCTGCGGTCGGGTGTCCAGTCGTTGAGCTCACCGTAGACGTTGATGAGGCCGCCGGCGTTGATCACGTAGTCGGGCGCGTACAGGATCCCGCGCTCGTGGAGCGCCGGCCCGTGGATCGAGCCCCGCGCCAGCTGATTGTTGGCGGCGCCCGCCACGATCTTCACCTTCAGGCGCTTCACCGTGTCGTCGTTGATGACGGCACCCAGCGCGCAGGGCGCGAAGACGTCCGCCTCCACGTCGTAGATGGCGTCCGGCTCCACCGGCGTGGCTCCGAACTCCTGCACCACACGCTGCACGCGCTCGGGGTCAATATCGGTGACCGTGAGGCGGGCGCCTTCCGCAGCCAGGTCCTCGCAGAGGTGGTAGCCCACGTGCCCCAGGCCCTGCACCGCGATGTGGCGGTCCGAAAGCGAATCGTCGCCGAACACCACCTTGCACGCCGCCTTGATCCCGTTGTAGACGCCGTACGCCGTCACCGGCGAAGGATCGCCGGACCGGCCCAGGAGACCCACCACGTGGCGGGTCTCCATGCGGACGAACTCCATGTCCTCCGGCGAGGTCCCCACGTCTTCGGCGGTGATGTAGCGTCCCCCCAGCGACTCCACGGCGCGCCCGTGGGCCCGGAAGATCATCTCCCGGTCCTTCACCTTGGGATCACCCCAGATGACCGACTTCCCCCCGCCCAGGTTCAGGCCCGCGATGGCGGCCTTGTAGGTCATCCCCCGGGAGAGCCGGAGGGCGTCGATGACGGCGTCGCGCTCGTTCTCATAGTTCCAGAAGCGCGTCCCGCCCAGCGCCGGTCCCATGGTGGTGTCGTGGATGGCGATGATGCCGCGGTACCCCAGCTCCGGATCGTTCCAGAAGACGAGCTGCTCGTGGTTCCGCTCCGACATCAGTTCGAAGATGTCCATAGTCGCGTCCGTTCCTTTCGTCGCCGGCACCCGCCGGATCAGCCCTCCGCGGCGCGGAAGACCTCCCGTGCGATGACGTGCCTCATGATCTCGTTGGTCCCCTCGTAGATCTCCGTGCCCTTGGCGTCGCGGAGCAGGCGCTCCACCGGATAGTGCCGCATATATCCGTAGCCGCCAAAGATCTGGACCGCCTCGTCGGCGACCCATGTGGCGGCTTCCGACGCCGCCAGCTTGGCCAACGCCGCCCGCGCCGTCGCGCCGGCGGGTCCTTCCCGGTGGGCCTCACCCCGGCCCACCGCTTCCAGCGCCAGCGCCGCTTCGTGCGCCAGCCACCGTGCGCCGTCGATGCGGCGAACCATCTCCGCCACCTTGGCTTCCGTGGCGCCGAACTCCGCCAGGGGACGACCGAACTGGCGGCGTTCCAGCGCGTAGCGCACCGCGTGCTCCATGGCCGCCCTCCCGA
>WGEM01000468.1 GCA_015492755.1 Gemmatimonadota bacterium
CCCCGCCCAGAGGGTGTCCACGGGGAGGGGCGCACCGGCGGCTTCCGCGGCGCGCCGCACCGCGCGGGCCACCGCGCCGGCGGCCGCTCCGGGATCGGCGGCGCTGGCCACGGCGCCGGGCGCCTCCGCCCGCGCCAGGGCCCCGCCCCCGGAGTCGGTGATCACCGCGCGGGTGCGGGTGCCCCCGCCGTCCACACCGGCGAAGGGGCCGCTCACGAGGTCCCCTCCCGCGCCGCCGCCTGCGGCCTCCGCGGCCAGACGAAGCCCGCCAGCCACCCCACCGCGAAGGTGACGGTGGCGCCCAGCGGGACGTACCAGGGCCACGCCACGCCGTCGCGAAGCGCCACCACCGCGACGATGCCCGCCGCCATCCCGGCGATGGCGGCGCCCTGGCCCGGCCTCCTGGTGGCCACACCCAGCAGGAACGCGCCCAGGAGCCCCCCGTAGACCACCGCCGCGATCCCCAGCGCCACCTCCACCGCGGAGGTGCCTTCCGAAAGGGGGATGAAGAGGACCGCGCCGCCGATGAGGAGCGCCGCCCAAAGGAGCGTGAAGACCTTCCCCGCCCGGAGGATGCGCGCCTCGTCGTGGCGCGCCCCCGCCAGCGGCGCCCAGAAGTCGTAGGCGGTGGCCGACGCCAGCGAGTTGATGGAGGAGGAGAGCGACGACATGGCGGCGGCGAAGACGCCGGCGATGAGGAGGCCGGTGAGTCCCGCCGGGAGCTGCTGGACGATGAAGGTGGCGAACACCTCGTCGTTGGAGCCGAAGGGGCGGCCCGCGTAGAAGTGCCAGAGGCCCACGCCCACCAGGAGGAAGACGAGGAACTGCGCCACCACCGCCGCGCCGGAGCCCACCAGCGCCTTCTGCGCCGCGCCGCGGCTCTTGCAGGTGAGGAGTCGCTGCACGATGAGCTGATCGGTGCCGTGCGACGCCATGGTGAAGACGGCGCCCCCCATTACCCCCGCCCAGATGGTGTAGGGCGTCCGGAGATCCAGGGTGAGGTCCAGCACGCGCAGCTTGCCCGCCTCGGCGGCGGAGCCGAGGATCTCTCCCCACCCACCGGGCACCAGGATCTGGAGCGCCACCGCCGCCACCACCGCGCCCAGCAGGTAGAGCCCCATCTGCAGCGCGTCCACCCAGACCACCGCCCTGATCCCGCCGAAGTAGGTGTAGACCACCGTGAGCGCGCCGATGACGGCGATGGAGACCGGGTAGGGCCAGCCGGTGATGAGCGCCAGCGGGATGGCGGTGGCGAAGAGCCGCACCGAATCCGCCAGCAGGCGTGTCACCATGAAGACCGCCGAGGTGAAGCGCCGCGCGCCCAGGCCGAAGCGTGCCTCCAGGAGCGCGTAGGCGGTGGAGAGCTCGCCGCGGTAGTAGGCGGGGAGGAAGACCAGCGAGACCAGCACCCGACCCAGGAAGTACCCGAAGGTGAGCTGCAGGAAGACCAGCGTGCCCACGTACGAGACCCCCGGCACGCTGAGAAAGGTGAGCGTGCTGGTCTCGGTGGCCACGATGGAGAGCATCACCGCCGCCCACGGAAGCGAGCGGCTCCCCAGGAAGTAATCGGTGCCGCCCCTCTGTCCCCGACCCAGCCACGCCCCCCACGCGGTGACGCCCACCAGGTACGCCACCAGGACGGTAAGGTCCAGGAGTCCGAAATGGCTCACCGGCGTACCGCCCTCACGCCCCGTCCTCCGCCAGCGCGGAGGTGCTCACCACCGGCGGCCGGATGGGCTCACCGCCCTGGAGCACCACATAGGCCTCCATGGCGTAGTAGGCAGGAAGGCCCAGCGCCCGGAGCTCCTCGGCGGTGGCGCGGTTGCGGTCCATCACCCGCTCCCAGAACTCCCTGGGATCGGGCCCCGGGAAGGGCGCCGAGTCCTTCTGCGATTCGTGGCGGTAGATGGCCTGGATCTTCCGGCTCATCTCCTCCTCGGAGAGGGGCACCAGCACCGACGCCTCGTCCAGTCGCCACTCCTGCCACGCACCGCGGTAGAGCCAGAGTTCCGGCTGTGGGCCCCGGTAGCGCGCCAGCGCCGCCTCCACCGCCTCCAGACACATGCGGTGCGTGCCGTGGGGGTCGGAGAGGTCGCCGGCGGCGAAGACGATCTCCGGTCGGGTCTCGTCCAGGAGCGCCAGCACGATGCGCACGTCCTCCTCGGAGATGGGGTCCTTCTTCACCGTCCCCGTGCGATAGAAGGGGAGGTTGAGGAAACGGGCGGCTTCGGGAGCCAGCCCGCTGGCCTCCAGCGCCGCCACCGCCTCCGTCTCGCGGATGATGCGCTTGAGCTCCTGCACCACCGGCACGTCCACGTCGCCGGGCCGCTTGGCCGCCAGCGCCTCGGTCACCTCGCGGGCCAGCGCCTCCACCGCACTGCCGTCGCCCGCCTCGAGGTCCGCCACGCACGCGGTGCGCCGGAGGAAGTCCAGGTAGCGGCGGATCTCGTGGTCGAAGACGGCGATGTTGCCCGAGGTCTGATAGGCCACCGTGATGTGGTTCTCGTTCTCCGCCAGCTTGCGCAGCAGCCCGCCCATGGAGATGACGTCGTCGTCGGGGTGGGGCGAGAAGACCACCACCCGCCGCGCCCGCGGGAGCTTGCTCCGCCCGCGGATCCTGGCGATGAGGGCGTTGAACACCTGGCCGTTCAGCGGACCCGCCGAGCCGTAGCGGGCCACCAACGACGCCAGGTGGTGCTCCCGGTAGTCGTTGGTGGAGAGGTGGAGGATGGGCTTTCCGGTGGCGAGGCTCAGCCAGATGACCGCCCGGGTCTCCAGCTCCGGCGTCCACGCCACGTCGCCCACCAGCCAGGGCGTGCGGAAGCGGGTGAGCTCGGCGGCCGCCGCGGGATCCAGATAGACGGTGGCGTCGGGATGGCCCTGCAGATAGGTGGCGGCCACGTCGGGGTGGGGCTCTCCTTCCACCGCCCGCCGCACGATCTGCGCCTTGTGCTCGCCGGTGGCCAGGAGCGCGATCTCCTTCGCCTCCAGGATGGTGGCCACACCCATGGTGATGGCCTCCGGCGGCACGTTCTCCTCGCCGAAGAAGTCGCCGGCGGCGTCGGCCCGGGTCACCGGGTCCAGGTAGAGGAGGCGGGTGCGGGAGTCGCGCCCCGAACCGGGCTCGTTGAAGCCGATATGGCCGC
The DNA here is from genome assembly GCA_015492755.1 of Gemmatimonadota bacterium. Classification (GTDB taxonomy): domain Bacteria; phylum Gemmatimonadota; class Gemmatimonadetes; order Longimicrobiales; family Gaopeijiaceae; genus S146-37. The sequence goes on from WGEM01000468.1 coordinate 3,147, forward strand.
TGCGGCCGATCCCCAGGATCTGGAAGTCGATGCCGCCGGCCTCACGGATGGCCGCTTCATAGGCGCGGCAGTGCTCCTCCACCGCATCCCGCGGGATGTCGCCCCGGGGAATGTGGATCTGCTCCGGGGGGATGTTCACGTGCTGGAAGAGGTTCTCCCACATGTAGCGGTGATAGCTGTGGATGCTGTCGGGCCGCATGGGGAAGTACTCGTCCAGGTTGAACGTCACCACGTGGGAGAAGTCCAGCCCCTCTTCGCGGTGGAGTCGCACCAGCTCGCGGTAGACGCCCAGGGGGGTGGAGCCGGTGGCCAGCCCCAGGACGGCGGGGCGGCCCTCCTCCGCTCTCGCCCGGATGAGCTCCGCGATGCGCCCCGCCACCTCGCGAGCGATGCGCTCGTGGTCGGGGAGCACCCGCACCGCCACACGCTCGTGTCGGCGCCGGCCCATACCCGGCGCCGAGACGCGGCCCTCCGGCGGCATGTCCGAGGTCCCCGGCCCGCTCAACGCGCCCGCCTCCGCACCGGGCGGTCCACGATGGCGCGGGCCGCCGCGTCGTGCACCGCCCGGCGGAGCTCCACGTGCTTCTGGTTGGCGCGGGTGGGGTGCACCCGGTTGGTGAGGAGCACCACCCAGAGATCCAGCTCCGGATCCATCCAGATGGAAGTTCCGGTGTAGCCGGTGTGGCCGAAGGCGGAGGTGGTGAAGTAGTCGCCGGCCGACGAGCGTTCCGACGGGGTGTCCCACCCCAGCGCCCGCGACGAGGTGTCGTCGTAGCGGCGGATGAAGGCCGCCACCACGTCGGGATCCAGGAGGCGCACCTCGCGGGGACGCCGCACCGGACACGGCACGCCGCCGGGCTCGCCGGGCGTGCACGCCGGCGCCACACCACCATTCAGCATCATACTCGCGAACACCGAGAGGTCCACGGCGGTGGAGAAGAGGCCGGCGTGGCCCGCCACGCCGCCCATGGCGTCGGCGTTCTCGTCGTGGACCCGCCCCCACACCAGCTCGTGCCGCCAGAGCGTGTCCAGCTCGGTGGCGGCGATGCGGGGCTTCAGCGAGGCGGGCGGGTTGTAGCGCGTCTCCAGCATCCCCAGCGGCTCGAAGACCCGCTCCCGGAGGAAGACGTCCAGCGGCCGGTTCGCCACCGCCTCGATGACCCATCCCAGCGTCATGATCCCGATGTCGGAGTAGACGGTCTCGGTGCCGGGATCGCGCTCCAGCGGTTCCAGTGCCGCCGCGCGCTTGTACGCCTCGGTCCCCTCCAGCTCGAAGAACCAGCGCCGGAACGGCGGAAGGCCGGTGCGGTGCAGCAGGAGGTGGCGCACCGTCACCTCGCGTTTGCGGGGGTCGCCCTCCGCCCACCACGGGAGGTAGCGCACCACTGGGGCGTCCAGGTCGAGCCGTCCCTCCTGCACCAGGAGCATGGCGGCGGTGGTGGTGCCCACCACCTTCGAGACCGAAGCCAGATCGAAGATGGAGGTGGTGCGGGTGGGCCGCCCGCTCCCGTACGCCAGCTCGCCGTATGCCTCCAGCATCACCAGGCGGCCGCGTCGGCTGCGGTGGTGGCCATCGGCCGCCACGGCCGCCGGGCGATGCTGGAGGCATACGGCGAGCTGGC
>WGEM01000469.1 GCA_015492755.1 Gemmatimonadota bacterium
GTGCGCGTCCTGTCCCGGCCCACGAGACCCAGCTGGGAGAGCGCCGACGCGGCGACGGCGGCGATGTCTTCGCCGTCCACCTCCACCCGGCGATTCCATCGTCGCATGGAGGCGTCGTCGATGAGCCCCGCAAGCTCCGTGAGTACCGCCAACGCCTCCGGCCGCTCTGCGGCCAGTCCGTGGCGCACCAGCGGCGCGGCGTCGTAGGGAGGAAAGAACCCGAGATCGTCCTCCAGCACCACGAGGCCGTAGCGGTCCATGAGGCCGTCGGTGCTGTAGCCGTCGATGATGTCCACCGCGCCTGAGATCAGTGCCTGGTACTTCACGGACTGCAGGAGCGGTCGGACCTCGGCCGGCTCGAACCCGTAGGCGCGCCGGAGGCCTGCCAGGCCGTCACGCCGTCCGATGAAGTCCGGGCTGAAGCCCGCCCGGAGGCTCGAGGCGTGGCGCACGGCGTCGCTCAGCGTCCGGAGACCCAGCGAGTCCGCGGTCCCGGGTCGCACGGCGATGGCGTACGTGTTCTCGAACCCCAGCCGGGGAAGCCACCGCACGCCCCAACGTTCGCGGAAACTCCGCGCCACCCTCCGGTACGCCTCGTCGCGGTCCGGCGGCGGAGACTCACCGAGAATGGCGATGAGGCCCGTCCCGGTGTACTCCGGGTAGACGTCGATGGCGCCCGACCGGAGCGCCCCGAAGGCGATCTCCGTGGCGCCGAGGCCCGGCCGGCGCTCCACGCCGATCCCTCGGGCTTCCAGGAGCTGCGCGAAGAGTTCTCCCAGGATGTATGACTCGGCGAAGGGCTTGGTGGCCACCACCACCGGGCGGGCGGCGGCGCCCCGGCCCCCGGGGGCATCCTGCCCGCCCGCGCTGAACGGAAGGGCCAGGAGGAACACCCCCAGCGTCGCCGCGACGGGGCTCACGCCACCCCCGCCCGCCGGAAGAGATCGGCCACATACGGCGTGGGAGGGTCGCGCCGGAGCACCTGGGGCTCGGCATGCGCCTCCATCACGCCCGCCCGCATCACCGCCACCTGGTCCGCCAGCTCGAACGCCTCCTGAAGGTCGTGGGTGACCAGCACCGCCGTGAACCCCAGCCGGGCCCGGAGCGCGGCGAAGGTTCGCCGTACGTCGGAGCGGGTGATGGCGTCCAGCGCGCCGAAGGGCTCGTCCAGGAGGAGGATATCCGGCTCCGCCGCCAGCGCCCGCGCCAGTGCGGCGCGCTGCCGCTCCCCCCCGGAGAGTTCCGCCGGGTAGCGGTCCCACACCCGTCGCGGCTCCAGCCCCGCGCGCCGGAGTGCCTCTCGGGCCCGCTTCGGGGCGTCCTCGAGCCCTCTCATCCACGGCACGAGCGCCGCGTTCCGCCCCACGGTCCAGTGGGGGAGGAGGCCCGCGTTCTGCTGCACGTAGCCGAGCGAGCGCCGGAGCGTCACCGGATCCAACCGCCGCACCTCCACACCCCGAACGCGGACCGCGCCGGAGTCCGGCTCCACCATGCGGTTGAACATCCGGAGCAGCGTGCTCTTTCCGGCGCCGCTCTCTCCCACGAGAGCGAGGCACTGTCCCGGCGCCACCGCGAGGGACACGTCGCGCACCGCCACGGCATCACCGTACACCTTTCGAACGGCGACGGCCTCCAGTACGGGACCGCCGGGCTGCGTCCTCATCCGGATCTGGAACCCCTCCCGGGTCACGTCGATTCTCTGCGCGGGCCGGGAACAGGTTCGATCCCGGCCGTGATCCGTGTAGCTTACGACGCCGGTGCTTCGCCGGCGACTTCTCACGCCGGAGGCATCAGCGCATGCGCCACTCCGCACACCGCCGCGATGACGCCGGAGGGGAGCGGGCGCCGGAGGCCGATCCGTCACCGGCGCCCGTCGACGCCGAACTCGACGAGCTCATGGCGGGGCTGGCCGAGCCGCAGAAGCGGGTCTCGTCGAAATACTTCTACGACGCCGTGGGATCCAGCCTCTTCCAGCGAATCACGGAGCTCCCGGAGTACTATCCCACCCGCACGGAAGCGGCGCTTCTTCAACGGGTTGCACTGGTGTGGATGGCGGAACACGCGCCGGCGAGCCTTGCCGAGCTGGGGGCGGGGAGCGCCGAGAAGTCACGGATCCTCATCCGCTCCATGCTCGCCGCCGGGACCGGACGCCACTTCCTGGCCGCGGACGTGAGCGGAACCTTCCTGGAACGGAGCGCCCGCGCGCTCCGGGAGGAGTTTCCGGAGCTGGTGGTGCACACGGCGGTGGGCGACATGACGCGGGAGATTCCCTCGCTCCACTCGCTCCCCGCTCCCCGCTGGCTGATCCTCCTGGGGAGTACCATCGGAAACTTCGACGACGACGCGGCGCGCGCATTGCTCCGCCGCGCCCGTGGGAGGCTGGAGCCCGGAGATGCCTTTCTCCTGGGCGTGGACCTCCGGCCGGGGCCGACGAAGTCGCTGGACGAACTCGAGGCGGCGTACAACGACGCGGAGGGCGTGACCGCAGCGTTCAATCGCAACATCCTGACGGTGCTCAACCGGCGCTTCGGGTGCGACTTCGATCCGGAGCAGTTCGAGCACCTGGCCTTCTACGATGAAGCGAGCCACCGAATCGAGATGCACCTGGTCTCCCGGATCCCTCAGGTGGTGCGCGTTCCGGGGCGCGAGGAGGTACGCTTCGCCGCCGGCGAGACGCTGCGCACGGAGATCAGCTGCAAGTACGATCGCCCGGGGGTGGAGGCGATGGCGGCGGATGCCGGTCTCCGGTTGCGTCGCTGGGAGGAGGAAGACGGCCGCTTCGCGCTGGCGCTCCTGACGCCGGGCTGAGCCGGGCCGGGGGGCGTGGCACGCCCGGCGCGCCCAACGCGGCCCGCTCGCTTACTCGGACAGGCATTCTAGAGCGTCGGCTCGCCCGCCCGCTCGGTAAGCCAGCGGCCCAGCGCGTCCAGGTCCACATTCCCGCCGCTGAGGACCGCCACCACCGGAGCATCGGGCTCGACGGGAATCCGGCCTGCCAGGAGCGCGGCCACCGCCGCCGCAGCCGCAGGCTCCACCAGCAGCTTGGTGCGCTCCAGGAGAACACGCATCGCGTGGAGAATCTCCTCGTCGGAGACGGTGACCACGCCCTCCGCGTGCCGCGCCAGGAGCGCGTGATTGAGGGTGCCCGCCATGGGCGGCGCCAGACCGTCCGCCACGGTGTCCACCCGGTCCAGGTGGACGGGCCGGCCTTCGGCGAGGCTCCGGTGCATGGCCGCCGCGCCCTCCGGCTCCACACCCCAGACGCGGACGCCGGGGCGCCTGGCCGCCGCGGCAACCGCCACGCCGGAGCAGAGGCCGCCACCGCCCACGGGCACGACGATGGCGCCGGCGTCGGGCAGCTCCTCCAGGATCTCCAGACCGCAGCTGGCGTGGCCCGCCACCACCTCCGCGTCGTCGAAGGGGTGCACGAAGGTGAGATCGCGCTCTTCCGCAAGCTCCCGGACGCGGCGAAAAGCGGCGGCAGCGTCGCCGTGCAGGACCACCTCCGCGCCGTAGGCCCGGCTGGCCACCACCTTCGTGGGCGACGCCTTTTCGGGCATCACCACCACCGCCGGCACGCCCGCGGTGGTGGCCGCCCACGCCACCGCCTGGGCGTGGTTGCCCGCAGAGATGGTGCACACGCCCCGCGCGCGCTCCTCATCGGAGAGCCGCAGGAGGCGGTGCAGCGCGCCGCGCACCTTGAAGGAACCGGTGCGCTGAAGGTTCTCGCACTTGAGGAAGACGGGCGTGCCGACGCGGGCGCTCAGGGCACCGGAGCGCATCAGCGGGGTGCGGTGCACCGACGCCGCGATCCGTGCCCGGGCCCGTTCCAGTCGCTCCAGCGGGAAGTCCAGCTCCGACGTGTCCATGGTGGGAAGCTAGCAGGCAACGCAAGCATCCCCGAAACCCGGAGTTATCTTTCGGGGTTGAAGGGCGTGTCGCTCACGAACACCCGAGGCGTGGAGGGAAGGATCAACATGGCAGACACCGGTGTGAAGAAGCCTGTCACGGTGCGTTGCACCTTCTGCGGTACGAAGAACCGCGTGGACCTCACCCGGGCCGAGGACCGACCCAAGTGCGGAGCGTGCGGCAAGCCCATGCTCCTGGACCGTCCCGTCAAAGTGGAGCAGGAGGACTTCGACACCACCGTGCTGAAGGCGTCCGTGCCGGTGCTGGTGGACTTCTATGCCGACTGGTGCGGACCCTGCCGGATGGTGGCCCCGCTGGTGGACGAGATCGCGCACGAACACCAGGGTCGTCTCCTGGTGGCCAAGGTGGACACCGATCGCGCGCCCGAGGTGGCGGGGCGCTACGAGATTCGGAGCATCCCCACGCTCATCCTCTTCCGGGACGGCAAGGAGGTGGAGCGCATGGTGGGCTTCGAGCCCAGCAAGCTCCGCGAGCTGGCTGCGCGGGCGGCCGCGTGAGTAAGGTCGAGCGGCAGAAGGTCATTCTCGACCTGGTACGCAGCCGGCGCATCACCAGCCAGGAAGCGCTCCGCGGGCTCCTGGCGGAGCGGGGCATCGACGTCACCCAGGCGACGCTCTCCCGGGACATCCGCGAACTCCGGCTGGTGAAGGTCCCCGCCTCCGACGGAACGGCGCACTACTCCATCCCCGACGAATGGGAGAGCACGCCCTCGTTGGCGTCGCTTCTCCCGACACTCTTCCTCTCCGCCGAGGGGGTGGACCACCTGCTGGTGGTGCGCACCATGAAGGGCGCCGCCCAGACCGTGGCGGCGGGTATCGACGGCGAGGAGTGGCCCGAGGTGCTGGGCACCCTCGCCGGCGACGACACCGTCCTCATCGTCCTCCGGAGTCGGGAGGCGCTGACGAAGGTCCAGGAGCGCCTCCAGCGTCTCGCCACCCCGGCGACTTGACGTCCATTCATTCTCGTTGCATAATTATGCCGTCCGGTGCGCGGCGCGTTGCGGATTGCGCCGGAATTGAGTCGGACCACGCAGACGGTGATGACGGGGACCGGGGGTGGCGTTCGGGGCATTGGGCCCCCCGAGGCTTTGGCGGGAAGTTCTCGGTCGTGCACCCCCGGCCCCGGCTTCTTTACTCATGACCCGCCCGCATCCGGCGTGCCCGGATGGGGCGGACATCCGCCGGGAGTACGCGCATGAAGGTGGTGCTGGGCTACTCGGGAGGGTTGGACACCTCCGTCATCGTCCCCTGGCTCCGGGAGAACTACGGGGCCGAAGTCATCTGCATGGCGGGGGACGTGGGGCAGCAGGGCGGGCTGGACGGCCTGGAGGAGAAGGCGCTGGCCACCGGCGCTTCCGCCTTCTTCGGCGAGGATCTGCGCCACGAGTTCGTGGCGGACTTCGTCTTCCCCACGCTCAAGATCGGCGCGGTGTACGGCCGCAAGTACCTTCTGGGCACCGCCATGGCCCGCCCGCTCCTGGGAAAGCGCCAGGTGGAAATCGCCCGGAAGGTGGGTGCCGATGCGCTGGCGCACGGCTGCACCGGTAAGGGAAACGACCAGGTGCGGTTCGAGTTGGCGTACGCCGCCTTCGCCCCGGACCTCAAGGTGATCGCGCCGTGGCGCGAATGGGACATCCGCTCCCGGGAGGACGCGCTGGCCTACGCCCGGGCGCGGGGGATCCCGCTGGAGGGTGTGGATGAGACGAAGCTCTACAGCCGCGATGAGAACCTCTGGCACATCTCCCACGAGGGAGGTCCGCTGGAGGACCCCGCCTTCGAGCCCGAGGAGTCCATGTACCTCTGGACACTGGCGCCGGAACTCGCCCCCGACACGCCGGAGTACGTGGTGGTGGAGTTCGAGTCGGGTGTGCCGGTGAAGGTCAACGGTGAGGCGCTGAGCCCCGCCGAGCTCCTCCAGACGCTCAATGACCTGGGCTCCCGCCACGGGGTGGGTCGCGCGGATCTGGTGGAGAACCGGCTGGTGGGCATGAAATCGCGGGGCGTCTACGAGACCCCCGGCGGCACGATCCTCTACACCGCGCTCCAGGATCTGGAGTCCATCACCATCGACCGCCGCGCCGAAGCGCTGAAGGACCAGATGGCGAAGCTGTGGGCGGACATGCTGTACGAAGGCCGGTGGTGGACGCCGGAGAGGGAAGCGCTCCAGGCCATGAGCGACGTGCTCTCCCGCAACGTCACCGGGTCGGTGAAGGTGAAACTCTACAAGGGTTCCTGCTCCGTGGTGAGCCGCACCAGCCCGCTCTCGCTGTACCGCGAGGACCTGGCGAGCTTCGGTCACGCTGAGGCCTACGACCACGCCGACGCCGCCGGGTTCATCAGGCTCTTCAGCCTCCCGGTGCGGGCGGCGGCGGGGCTCCGGCAGGACGCCGATCAGGCGGTGCAGAAACTCCTCCAGGAGGTGGCCGAGCTGGGCGCCGGGTCGTAGCCTTACAA
>WGEM01000470.1 GCA_015492755.1 Gemmatimonadota bacterium
AGGCGGCGGGGCTCTGGGTGCTGGAGGGGGCGGAGGCCAGGCGTGTGGTGGCCGCCGGGGAGGACGTGGGCGACACCTTCTACGCGCCGTCGTGGTCTCCGGACGGGACGACGCTCACCTTCCACGCCCACCGTTACGGCTTCGTGCGCCTCTTTGCCGTGAGGGACGACGGCACGGGACTCCGTCGCCTCAATCGGGAGGGTGAGGACGTCTTCCCCTTCCGTACGGCGTGGGCCGGTACGGATACGTTGCTCTACACCGCCGACGGCGGTGTTCGCGCGCGGGGGCTGGCGGGCGGCGGCGTGGACCGCATCCCCTTCCGCGTGACGGTGACGCTGGAGCGGCACTCGTACACCCGGGCGCGGCGGGACTTCGACGACGCCTCCGCCCGCCCGGTGCGGGGCATCGTCTCGCCGGCGGTGTCGCCCGACGGGGCGGGTGTGGCCTTCAGCGCGCTGGGGGACCTCTGGGTCATGCCGCTGGGCGGGGCGCCCGAGCGCCTCACCGATGACGTCTTCGTGGAGGTGGATCCCGCCTGGTCGCCCGACGGATCGCGTCTGGTCTACACGTCGGACCGGGACGGCGTGCCCCGCCTCTGGATCCACGACCTGAGCAGCGGCACGCGCACCGCCCTCACCCGAGGCGGCGGCCGGTACCCCGTATGGTCGCCGGACGGGACGGAGGTGGCGTACGTGGCGCAGGGCGGGCGCGGGAGCGCCGAGCTGCGGGTGGTGTCGGTGGCCACCGGTACCGAGCGGGTGATCCGCCGGGGACTCAACAACCCGGGCCGGCCCACCTGGTCGCCCGATGGCCACAGCGTGGCGGTCTCGGCGCTCTGGACTTACTCCAGCCGTTTCCGTGAGGGGGTGAACCGGGCGCTGGTGATCCCTGCCGCGCGAGCCGCCGCCCAGGAGGACCCGCAGGCGGGCGCGCCGCCGGAGTCGACGGCGGGGGCGACGCCCGGCCGGGGCGGTTCCGGGGAGGAAGTTCCACCCGGCACGGCAGCCCTCCAGAAGGGGGAGCGCTGGCTGAACGTGGTGCCCCACGGCTCGGTGGGCACCCGCACCACCGACGGTCCCGTCTGGTCACCGGACGGCCGCTGGATGGCCTACGTGTCGGCGGGCGTGCTCTGGGTGGTGCCCATGGGTCCCGACGGCCTCCCCGCCGGGCCGCCCCGGAGGCTCACCAACGAGCTGGCGGACGATCCCACGTGGACCGCCGATGGTCGCTGGATCGTCTATCTCAGCGACCAGCGGTTGCGGCGCATCCGGGTGGCGGACGGCACCGTGGAGACCCTCGAGATCCCGCTACAGTGGCGCCCCACGCACCCCACCGCCTCCTACGTGGTGCACGCCGGGCGTCTCTTCGACGGCGCGTCCGGCGAGCTCCGCCGGGACGTGGACGTCGTGGTGGAGGGCCACCGCATCCGCGACGTGCTGCCCCACGACGAGCTGCTCCACGGCCAGGGGGTGGTGGACGCCTCCGGCGGAGTGGTCTCCCCGGGGCTCATCGAGATGCACACCCACGGCGGGCTGGGTATGGGCGAGCGTCTGGGGCGGATCTGGCTCTCCTTCGGCGTCACCAGCGTGCGGATTCCGGCGGGCGACGCCTACGAGGTGGCGGAAGCCCGGGAGGCTGTGGGCTCCGGTCGGCGGGTGGGTCCGCGCACCTTCGGCACCGGCGGCACGGTGGACGGGAGCCGGATCTACTACGCCGGGGCACCGTCGCTGGCGGGCACGGCGCAGATCGACCTGGAGCTGGAGCGGGCGCGCACCGTGGGCTACGACCTGGTGAAGACGTACGTCCGCCTCCCCGACGCCGTGCAGGCCCGCGTCATCCGCGACGCGCACCGCCTGGGCCTGCCCGTCACCTCCCACGAGCTCTATCCCGCCGTGGCGCACGGCGCCGACGGCGTGGAGCACGTGCGGGGCACCAGCCGTCGGGGCTATTCCACCAAGGTCTCGGAGCTGAACCGCAGCTACGACGACGTGGTGCGGCTCCTGGTGGCGTCGGGCATGAGCCTCACCCCCACCGTGGGGATCTACGGTGGGTATGCCCTCCTGGCGGAGGAGGACCCCACGCTCCTGGACGACCCCCGTGTGGAGGCCTTCTTCCCCTGGGCGCGACAGGCCGTCCGGGCCCGCGGTGCGCTGGAGGTCCGTCGGCGCATGGTGCGCGATATGGCGTCGCTGGCCCGGCGTGTGGTGGAGGAGGGGGGCGCGCTGGTGACGGGCACCGATTCGCCCATCATCCCTCAGGGGATCAGCCTCGTGGCGGAGATGGAGGAACTGGTGCGCTACGGCGGGATGCGTCCGGTGGACGTCATGCGCGCCGCCACCTCCGTGGCTGCCCGCGTCCTGGGGTACGAGGGGGAGCTGGGCGTGGTGCGGCCGGGGGCTCTGGCGGATCTGGTGGTCTTCGGCGGGGACCCGCTGGCCGACATCGGAAAGGTTCGCGACGTCCGACGTATCATCATGAACGGGCGGGTGTTCGAGCCCGAGGAGCTCCTGGCGGGGCCGGTGCACTGAAGGATCCCATCATGTGGCAACATCATCAGCGTCGCGCGGCGCCGGGCGGCGGGCGCGGCCGCCTCGTGGTCGCGGTCCTCGCCGCGGGGCTCGCGGCTCTGGCGGGCGGGACCTCCGCCGCCTCCGCCCAGACGGTGGTGGGCCGGGTGCTGGAGGAAGGGAGCGGCGTTCCGGTGGCGGGTGCCATGGTTCGCCTCGTGGTGGGGGAGGAGCCGGTGGGGCGCGGGTGGCTCACGGCGCAGGACGGGCGGTTCCAGGTGATGGCGCCCGGGCCCGGCACCTACGCCCTCCTGGTGGAGCGCATCGGGTTCGAGACCGTCCGCCGCGAGGGAGTCCACCTGGAGCCCGGCGCGACGGAACTCCACGACGTGGTGGTGAGCACCCGCGCGGTGGAGCTGGGGGGGCTGCGCGTGGAGACGGAAGGCGGCCGCTGCCGGCTGGACGAGCAGGGCGACGCGCTCCAGCGCTACTGGGACGAGGCCCGCAAGGCGCTCAACGCGGCATCGTGGACCGCGCACCAGGCGCCGCTCCGCTTCGTGGTGGAGACGTGGGAGCGTCAGATCGCGGCCCGCACCAGCCAGGTACTCTCGGAGAGCCGCGAGCAGCGTGAGACGGTGGGCGCCAACTCCGTCCAGAGCCTCCCCCCCGAGGAGCTGGCGGAGCACGGCTACGTGCAGCGGCGGCCGGGATATGTGCTCTGGTTCGCCCCCGACGCCGACGTCCTCCTCTCCGACGCCTTCCAGCGGACCCACTGCTTCAGCCTGGAGGAGCGTGAGGAGGACGGGGTGTCGCTGGTGGGACTGGCCTTCGAGCCCCACCGGGACCGCGATCTCCCCGACGTGAAGGGCGTCATCTGGCTGGAGCGGGAGACGGCGCGCCTGGATCGGGTGGAGTTCCGCTACACCGACGTGGACGTGCCGCTGGCGAACCGCGCCCGGGGCGAGGTGCGCTTCACCGAACTGGCCGACGGCCGCTGGATCGTGCGCGACTGGTTCATCCAGGCGCCGGTGACGGGCGGCGGCGTGACGGTGGCCTCGTCGCTTCGACGGGGAGGGGGGCAGGTGATCCACGAGGTGGGGAACCGGGTGGAGGTCGTGGAAGGGCCCGACTTCATGTGGCAGCCCGATCTCCCGCTGGGCTCCGTGCGCGGAATGGTATACGACAGCATCACCGGGCAGGCGCTGGCGGGCGCGGTGGTGCGGGTGGCGGGACGGCCGCTCCGCACCCGCGCGGACCTGGGCGGGAACTTCCGGCTGGACGGCCTCACCGAGGGCGTGCACCGCCTCACCTTCCGCCACCCCCTCCTGGACTCACTGGGCGTCGAGCCCGGGTCGTATCAGGTGCAGGTGCGCGGTGGGGAGGAGACGGTGGTGACGCTGGCGGTACCGCGCTGGGAGACCCTCCTGGCGCGCACCTGTAACCCCGAGGGGCGGGGAGCCCTCGTCGGTGTGGTGCGCTCGCGCCAGGGGCGGCCGGTCTCCGGCGCCACCGTGGAGCTCGAGGGGCGTCGCACCGACGACGGTAAGCCCGTCACCGACGTCTCCGACATGCTGGGCGGCTATGTCTTCTGCAACGTGCCCGCAGGGGTGACCCGGGTGCGTGCCATGCGCGGGCGGGCCTCGTCGGACCCGGTGGAGGTGCGCACCGTGGAGGACGGATGGGCGCAGGCGGATCTCCTGCTCCTCCCTGCGCCGCGCGTGGACGAAACGACGGTGCCCAGCGCGTTGCTGCAACCGGCCCTGGTGGGCACCGTCCTGGCTCAGGACACGCGCGAGCCGCTCCCCGATGTCCGGGTCCAGCTTCTGGACGACGTGGGCGACCCCGTGCGCGAGACGCTCACCGACGCCGAGGGACGTTTCCGGATCCTCCTGTCCGAACCGGTACCCGCCGCCTACCTCCGCCTGGAGCGCCTGGGCTACACCGGTGCCGTCTCCGAGGCGCTGGACCTCAGCCACGGCACGCACCGGGTGGAGGTGCTCCTCCCCGCCGAGG
>WGEM01000471.1 GCA_015492755.1 Gemmatimonadota bacterium
CCTCCGGGCCCTCCGCCGCGGCGGCCTCGTCGGCGTGAGCCTCGTCGCGTCCCCGGCCGTTCCGGCGTCCCCGCCCCCGGTCGCGGTCCCGGTCCCGCCGGCCGCGCTCTTCCGGCTCCCGGCCGCTCCGTCCCCGGGGGCGCGCCACCTCGTACTGGCCGTTCTCCATCTTCTTGAGACGGATGAGCCCCCGGGAGGAAGCTTCGGCGAGGAAGCGGCTGAACTTGCTGAACCCGAAGCTGCCTTCGTCGAAGCTGGGGTCCAGCTCCTGCAGGACCTGCTTGAGGCGGTCGGAGCGCATGACGTCCCCGCGGTCCGTCATCCGTCGCAGCGCCTGTCCCACCAACACCCAGGGGTCCTGCGGCTTCTGTGCGCTCTCCGTGGTCTTCCGGAGACCCGTGAGGGAGGTGTAGGAGTAGTACTCGTCGCAGTTCTGGACCAGGATGTCGGAGCTGGATTCCTGGATCCCCACCCCGATGACGTACTTCCCGTACTCCTTGAGCTTCAGCACGAGGCTGGAGAAGTCCGAGTCACCGGTGAGGAGGATGTACGTGCCGATCTCGGGCCGGATGAAGACCAGCTCCACCGCGTCGATGGCCATGCGGATGTCGGTGGCGTTCTTCTTGTTGCTCCCGTACGCGGGAGCGAAGATCAGGTCCACCGACGCCTCGGAGAGGGGCACGATGTACTGGGGGTACCGGCGCCAGTCGGCGTAGGCGCGCTGGACGCTCACCTTCCCCTTGATGATGTCCGACTCCAGGAGGTTCTTGAGCTCCTTGGAGAGGTCGCTGCGCATCCCCATGGTGACGTTGTCGAAGTCGATGAGGAGCGCCGCGTGGGGCGACTCCGCCATGGAGGCGCGGTGCGTGCCCTGATGAGGGGCACGGGTATACGGGGGGTTCATCAGTGTCTCGCTGGCTGGATTGTCGTGTGGCCGCGAGACCTCCCCACCTCGGGCGTGTCCAGAGGATCACGATCGGGTCGGGGAAGCCTTGTGCGACTCCGGCTCGTCCGGTGTCTGCGGCCTCTTCCTTCAGGCCGGGGGGGCTTCGGAGCGCATCGCTCTTGCCAGCTCCGCCCGGCGCGGCTTGCCCATGCCCGTCCGCGGGAAGTCGTCGACGAACCGGACCCTGTCCGGAAGCTTCGTGTCCGAGAGCGTCTCGCGACACCAGTCCACGAGTTCTCGCTCGGTGACGATCGCGCCTTCCACCGGAATGACGCAGGCACAGATGGCTTCACCCAGCAGGGGGTCGGGAACTCCGACGACCACGACTTCCTCGACGGCGGGGTGGGACTCGAGTCGAGACTCCACCTCCCGCGGGTAGACGTTGAAACCAGACCGAATGATAACGTCTTTCGACCGGCCCACCAAATGGAGGTACCCCTCCTCGTCGAGGATCCCCAGGTCGCCCGTGCGCAGGAACCCGTCTTCCGTGAAGGTGCTCCGGGAGAGGGCCGGCTGCCGGTAGTACCCCAGCATCACACCGGGTCCGCGCACCGCGATCTCGCCCACGCTCTCCTCCGGAAGATCGGCGCCGCCGGGGTCGAGGATGCGGATCCGCGTCCCCTCGAGGGGACGGCCCACCGTGAATCCCCGCTTCCCCGGAGGGTCTCCCGGACGGCCCACACACACGGTGGATGAGGCCTCGGTGAGGGAGTAGGCCGCCACTGCCACGGGAGCCATGCGCTCCTCGATGCGCTTGAGGAGCTCGTCTCCCACGGGGGCTCCGGCCACCACCGCCAGACGGAGCGGCCCTGCACCCCCCTCCCCCCGGCGATCCAGCTCCTGGAGCGCCTGGACGAAGACCGTCGGGACCCCGTAGTGCACCGTGGCCTCCAGCTCCCTGGCCAGGTCCAGAAGCGCCGCAGGATCGGCGCCCTCCGACAGGATGAGGCCCGCGCCGGACACCAGAGACGACAGGACGCCCGGCCCCAGCCCGAAGACGTGGAAGAGCGCCGAGACCCCCACGATCCGGTCGGAGGAGCTCAGCTCCAGCGCGGCGGCGGTGGCGGCCGCCACGGAGATGAGGTTCCGGTGGGTCAGCTCCACGCCCTTGGGCTTTCCCGTGGTCCCGGAGGTGTAGACGATGGCGAAGCGGTCTCCCTCGGGGTCCACCGGCGCGGCGGGGTAGTCCCGCCCCGAACCGGCCGAGAGGAGGTCCTCGAACTGGAAGATCCGGTCGTCGTACCAGAGATCCTCCTCCCCTACCGTCACCAGGTACTGCAGCTCCGGAAGCCCCGGCATCAGCTCCTCGAAAAGGGCCAGGTAGTCCACGCCGTGCTCCTCCTCCACCGTGACGGCGCACACCGCCTGGGAGTGGCGGAGCATGTACTGGAGCTCGGCGGGCGTGAGGCGCGGATCCAGCGGCACGATCACGGCGCCCAGCTTCGCCGCCGCCAGCATGGACACGACGAACTCCGGACACGCCGGAAGGACCAGGGCGATCCGGTCTCCCGCCTCCACGCCCAGGTGGGAGAGGCCGGCGGCCAGCGCTTCCGCCTGCGCCTCCGCCTGCCCGAAGCTGAGGGAACCCCGGGGGCCCAGCACGAAGGCGCGGTTGGCGTCCCGGGTGGCGCGAGCCGCCAGGATGGACGCCACGGTGGCCGACTCGGTGCGCTCCATGAGCGCCATGAACCCTCCGTCCGGACGTGGTCGAGAAGCCACAAGATAGAGCGCCGCCGGGCGCGGAGCGAGGGCGCCGGGAGCCGCCGGGCGTGGGCGCTACCCGCGCTCCAGGAGCCCCTCCACGACCCGGCGCACCTCTCCCGGAGGCACCTCGTGGCCGTACCC
>WGEM01000472.1 GCA_015492755.1 Gemmatimonadota bacterium
GCCCGCCAGCATCCTGGGCCTTCCCGCCCTCACCCTCCCCGTGGGGCGCGACGCGGCGGGGCTTCCGGTGGGTCTTCAGCTCGTGGCGCCCGGCGGCGCCGACGAACGGCTCCTGGGCGCGGCGCTGGCGGTGGAGGCGGTGCTGGGCAGCCCCTGAGCCGCCCCCCGCCCCCTCGCAGGCTGCGCCGGGCCGGGGTAGGTTGGCGCACCATCGAGCATGTCTCTTCCGGAGTTGTTCAGGATGTCCGCACGCACCACCCGCACCCTGGTTTCCGCGCTCCTGGCCGCGCTGGCCCTCACCGTCCGTCCCGCGCCACCGCTGGCGGCGCAGGACGAGGCACCGCAGGTGGATCCCGCCACGTATCAGTCGATGCACTGGCGGCTCATCGGTCCCTTCCGGGGTGGACGCGCGGTGGCGGTGGCAGGCGTGGTGCAGGATCCCATGACCTACTACATGGGCACCGTGGGGGGCGGCGTGTGGAAGACCACCGACGGCGGCACCACCTGGCGGAACGTGAGCGACGGCCAACTGGGCACCGCCTCGGTGGGAGCCATCGCCGTCTCGGAATCGGACCCCAACGTGGTCTATGTGGGCATGGGCGAGCACGCCATCCGCGGAGTGATGACGTCGCACGGCGACGGCGTGTACCGCTCCACGGACGGCGGGCGCACCTGGACGCACGTGGGGCTGGAGGGCACCCGGCACATCTCGCGGATCCGGGTGCACCCCGCCGACCCGGACATCGTGTACGTGGCGGCGCAGGGCGCCGCGTACGGCGCCAGTGAGGAGCGCGGCGTCTACCGCTCCACCGACGGCGGAACCACGTGGGAGAAGGTGCTCTACGTGGACGAGAACTCCGGCGCGTCGGACCTCTCCATGGACATGACCAATCCGCGGATCCTCTATGCCGCCTTCTGGGACCACCGGCGCTACCCCTGGCAGGTGCGGAGCGGCGGCCCCGGGAGCGGCCTCTGGAAGTCCACCGACGGCGGCGACACCTGGGAGCCCATCAACGAGGGGCTCCCGGAGCTCATGGGCAAGACGTCCGTGGACGTCTCCCGGGCCCGGCCCGACCGCGTGTACGCCATCATCGAAGCCGATCCGGGGGGAGGCGTCTTCCGCTCCGACGACGGCGGGCGCACGTGGGAACGCACCAGCGACTACTGGTCGGCCCGCGCGCGGGCGTGGTACTACATCGAGATCTTCGCCGATCCCGTGGATCCCGAGACGGTGTACGTGCTCAATGCGCCGATGCTCCGCTCCATCGACGGGGGTCGCACCTTCACCAACGTGCGGGTGCGCCACGGCGACACGCACGATCTCTGGATCAACCCGCGCGACAACCAGGTGATGATCAACGCCAACGACGGCGGCGCGCACGTCTCCTTCAACGCCGGCGACACCTGGTCGGAGCTGAACAACCAGCCCACCGCTCAGTTCTACCGCGTGGCGGTGGACAACCGCTTCCCGTACCACGTGTACGGCGGCCAGCAGGACAACAGCACCGTGGCCATCGCCAGCAGGGGCTCGGGCGGCGGGATCACCTGGAAGGACTGGTACCCGGTGGGGGGATGCGAGAGCGCCTACACCGCGTTCGACCCCGACAACCCTCGCTTCGTGTACGCCGGGTGCTACATGGGCATCATCAGCGAGTACGATCACCAGACACGGTCCTCCCGCGACGTGGCGGCCTACCCGGTGCTCCCCGCGGCGCTCCGCGGCCGGGAGATGAAGTACCGCTACAACTGGAACGCGCCCATCGTGGCCTCGCCGCACGACCCGACCACCATCTACCACGCCGCCAACGTGCTCCTGCGCACCCGCGACCGGGGAACGACGTGGGAGCAGATCAGCCCCGACCTCACCCGCAACGACACCACCAAGCAGGGCTACGGCGGCGGACCCATCACCAACGAGGGTGCCGGTGGTGAGATCTACGGGACCATCTCCTACGTGGTGGAATCCCCCCACGAGCCCGGCACCATCTGGACGGGCTCCGACGACGGGCTCGTGCATCTCACCCGCGACGGCGGGCGGAGCTGGGCCAACGTCACCCCCGACGACCTCCCCGAGGGCCTCATCAACGCCATCGAGGTATCGCCGCACGATCCCGCCACCGCCTACGTCACCTTCACCCGCTACAAGTTCAACGACTTCACACCTCACGTGTTCGTCACCACCGACTACGGCGAGCACTGGGAGGAGCGTACCCGCGGGATCGCGCCGGACGCGTGGGCCCGCGTGGTGCGCGAAGACCCCGTACGGCCGGGCCTCCTCTACTTGGGGACCGAGCTGGGCGCCTACGTCTCGTGGGACCAGGGCCGCCACTGGCAGTCGCTGCAGCTCGATCTTCCCCTGACTCCGGTGAACGACCTGGTGGTACAGCGGCGCGAGAACGACCTGGTGGCCGCCACCGGAGGCCGGAGCTTCTACATCCTGGACGACCTCACGCCGCTGCAGCGGGCGCCCGAAACCTCCGGGACGCAGGTGGACCTCCTGCCGCCACGGCACGCCTACCGCGTGGCCGGCGGAGGTGGCGGGTTCGGGCGACGCGGTGGTGACGCCGGCGAGAACCCGCCGGAGGGCGCGGTACTCCACGTGTGGCTCAAGGAGACACCCGCCGAGGACGACACGGTGCGCATCGATATCCTCACGGCGGACGGCGCGCGCGTGCGGACCTACTCGACGCACCCCGACCCGGAGGAGAGCCCCGAGGCGCAACCGCTGAAGCTGAAGGCGGGACACAACCGGGTGATCTGGGATCTGCGCCATGAGCGGATTCCCAACATCCCCGGCGCGTACGTCTTCGGCTCGCTGGCGGGCCGGCGCGTGGTGCCCGGCACGTACACCGTGCGCCTGAGCGCCGGAGACGCGGTGGTGGAGCGGCCTGTGGAGGTGCGCAAGGATCCGAGGGTGGAGACGACGCTGTCGGAGTACGAGGAACAGGACGCCTTCGCCGCCGAGATCGCCGCCGAACTCACCGAAATCCACCGGGCCGCCATGGACGTGAACGACGTGCGCGGCCAGGTGGAAGCACTGATGGAGCGTATCGACGGACGCGCCGGCGCCGACGAGGTGGAGCCGGCGGCGGACTCCCTGGTGGCGGAGCTGGCCACGGTGGCCGACTCGCTCTACCAGGCCCGCGTGGTGGACGGCCAGACGGTGATCAACTTCCCCTCCCGCCTGAAGTTCCAGTACGTGTGGCTCTACGGGAACGTGGAGGGCGCCGAGGGACGGGTCACCCGGGGCGCGCGGGACGTGCTCCGCGACCTCCGTGTCCGGTGGACCCAGCACCGCGCCACGGTGGAGGAGCTCCTGGGTCCGAGGCTGGACGCCTTCAACGCGCTCCTGCAACGTCACGGCTTCGGGGGGATCCTCCGGCCCGAGCGGCGCCGGACCCCACCGGTGAGCTGAGGAGGAAGGGTGCCCGAGACCGCGGTGGTGGCGGGCCTCACGCCGGAGGAGCTCAAGCGCTACGCCGAGGCGGGCCGGGCCGTCACCGAAACGGTGCCGATCCCCTGGCAGAAGCGCGCCTTCGACGTGCTCCTGTCCGCGGGCCTCATCCTCCTCCTCTCGCCGGTCTTCCTGGCGATCCTCGCCGCCATGCTCATGGAGGGGCTGCTGATCCCGGAGCACCGGGGACCGTTCTTCCTCCCGGAGGAGCGCGGCTCGGAGGGGCGCATCTTCCACCTCCCCAAGTTCCGCACCATCCGCATGGACGCCTTCCGGCGCATCCGTGCCACGCAGAAGTACCAGCACATCAAGCCCATGGAGTCCGACCCCGCCAACCTCACCCGGGTGGGCGCCGTGCTGAAGAAGTTTTACCTGGACGAGCTCCCGCAGCTCTTCTCCATCTTCCGCGGCAACATGAGCTTCGTGGGCCCCCGTCCGTGGCCGCTGGAGCCGTACTACGAGGAGCTGGAGGAGGGGATCCTCCGCAAGAAGCTCATCCGCCCGGGGCTCACCGGTCTGGTGCAGGCCCACAAGGGAGTGGAGGACGGGCCGGACGAGTGGACGCTGGACTACGCCTACATCGGCTTCATGGCGTCGGACGCCGGAGGCTGGAGGAAGCTGGCCTTCGACCTGAGGATTCTCGCGCGCTCCATCCGCACGGTGCTGGAGGCGAAGGGGCTCTGAGAGGCCGCGGCGGGCTTACTTCACCCACACCACCTCGAAGCTCGCCGCCAGGCCGCGTGCCTCCAGCTCGGCCTCCCGCCAGATCCCCACGTTGCCCACGCCGTCCTCCGCCCGGATCACGCTGAGCCGCCACGTCCCGATCCCGGTGTTGGCGGGGATGACGAGGATCCCCTCCCAGAGGCCCGCATGCGCGTCTCCACCGGTGAGTTCCAGCGTCACCACCCCGGTGATGGACGCCTCGCCCGGTCCCGAGAACTGCGCGATAGCGCTCCGCACGCCGGCGTCCGCGTCGCGGAAGCGCACGCCCACCGTGAGTTCGCCCGCCTGATTCTGCACCGCCACCCGGTTGGTGCTGAGCACCACCGTCTCCAGTTCCGGCGGCAGGGTGTCGGGGGCCACCGCCAGCGTGGCGCCGCCCAGGAGCCCGGCGGCCTCCGCGAAGATCACGGCGATGCCCTGCCCCAGCGCCGTCGCCCTCCCCGTGGCGTCCACCACCGCCACCGACTCATCCGACGACCGCCAGCTCACAGGGACGCCCTCCACCACCCGTCCGGCTCCGTCCACCACCTCGGCCTGAAAGGTCACGGTCCCCCCGGGAGCCCGCAGGATCACCGAGGCAGGCTCCACCGACACCCTCGCCACGCGGTCGGTGAGGAGACCGTCGTCGCCGCACGCCGCCAGGACCGCCCCCGCCAGTACGGCGGCGACCCCGGATGGCACGGCCCGACTCCGCCGCCGCCGGATGCGCGGCGTCCCGTGGTGATGGAGCTCCATGCCCGCAGAACGCGGGGGAGCACCGCGGGGGTTTCCGGACTACCCGCCCAGGCGTGCGCGGATGGCGCGCGCGGTGCGCTCGGCGCGGGCCTCGGCGATGGCACGACCCAGCCGGAGCGCCCGCTCCAGGTCGGCGATGGAGAACCCGTCGATGGTGGCCTGCCGGGTCCGCACCCGCTGGTGCCACCGCACCGCGTCGTGATCCGCCACCATCATGTTGAGGGTGATGGTGGGGTCGTCGTGGAGTCCGTCCCGGCCCGCCTGCCCGGGCTCCAGCAGCCCCCGCTCCACCAGGACGTCCCGGGCGTCGGGGTCCCGGTAGTACTCGGCGATGTGGTGAGCGCGGGCCTCCCCGGCCCACGCCTCGGTGAGGCGCGCCGCCACCGCCTCCTGTCCTCGCTGGTTCCCGCCGGAGTCGCCGATGAACACGATGTCGGTGAAGCCGTGGGCCTTCAGCGAGCGGGCGATGTCGGTGAGGAGCGCCTCGAAGGTCTCGGGCCGGAGGCTGATGGTGCCGGGGCTCCGCATGTGTCCCGACCGCGGATCGATGGAGCCTTCGGGCACCCACTTCACCACCGGTGCGCAGAGGGCGTCGCCCAGCGCCCGCGCCACCAGGGCGCAGTTGGTGCGGAGCACCACGTTGTGCTTGCCCGTCACCAGCCACGGCCCGTTGGGCTCCACGCCGCCGGTGGGGACGATGGCGACGCGCGTGCCCGCCGCCAGCGCGTCGCGCACGTCCATCCACGTCATCTCTTCGATCCAGACGGTGTTCGCCGGCGGAAGTGGGTTCGGGGTGTCGGCGCAGTTGTAGCGGTTGGCGGCGCAGCGCCCGCCCCCCATGTCGCGGGGATCCGGCTCAGGTGGCCGGACGCGCGCCGCGTCCAGCGGTCGCCGGGGGCCCGTGCGCTCCGGCGCCGGCAACGTGGCACCGTGCGCGATGGTGCGGCGGATGGCCTCGGCGGTGGTGTCGCCCCGGTACGCCACGATGGCCCGGGCCCACTCCAGCGCCTGTACCCGATCCGCCAGCGAGACGCCATTGATGGTGGCGAGCCCCCGCGCGACGCGCTCCTCCCAGCGGATGGACCACGGGTCGGCGATGAACATGTTCAGCGCGATGACGGGATCGTCGTGGAGCCCGTCGTTCGCCGTCTGCACCAGCCCGTGCTCCCGGGCCATGTACGCCTGCACGCCGGCGTAGTCATAGTACTCCTGGATGTGGGCCACCACGGGCGAGCCGCCCCACTCGGCGGTGAGCCGTTCCGCCACCGCGCGCTGTCCCGCCTGGTTCCCCCCGGAGTCCCCGATGAAGAGGATCTGGCGGAATCCGTGCTGCGCCAGCGACCGCGCCACGTCGGTGAGCACCGCCTCGAAGGTCTCGCGCTCCACGCTGATGGTCCCGGGACTCCGCATATGGCCGGTGGGCGGGTCGATGCGTCCCTCCGGCACGTACGGGATCACCGGCGCGCACAGCGCGTCACCCAGCTCCCGGGCGATGGCTTCGCAGTTGGCGCGCAGCACGTAGTTGTGCTTGCCGGTGGCCAGCCACGGACCGTTGGGCTCCACGCCGCCGGTGGGGACGATGGCGACGCGCGTGCCCGCCGCCAGCGCGTCGCGCACGTCCATCCACGTCATCTCTTCGATCCAGACGGTGTTCGCCGGC
>WGEM01000473.1 GCA_015492755.1 Gemmatimonadota bacterium
GTGCCGTGAGCACACTCACGAAGGCCCCGCGTCCGAGCCCGGCCGAGACCGGAGTCGGGGGTGGCTTCGGCGGAGGCGGACTGGGGTGAAGCATCGGCGGGGGACGCGGGGCCTTCGTGAGTGTGCTCACGGCACCGGGTACGCAGAAGGCCTCCCGCCAGCCGCGAGCCCGGATGGCAGGCCGGCGCCGGGTTTGACGGCGGTGGCGGGTTCCGCTTGACTCGCGGCATCGCGGAGGGCGGCGTGCCTGACCATCGTCGGAAGCGGTACTGGCGGGCGAATCTCCGCCTCGTGGCGGCGCTCCTCTCCATCTGGGCGGTGGCCGCCTTCGGGCTCTCCATCGCCGCCGTCGAGCCGCTGAACCGCTTCCGACTGGCGGGCTTCCCGCTCGGCTTCTGGCTGGCGCAGCAGGGGTCCATCTACGTGTTCATCGCGCTCACCCTCGTCTACGCCGTGGCGATGGATCGCCTCGAGCGGCGCTACGGGATCGAGTCGTGATGCGGCGGCCGGACGGACCCGGGGGATCGCCGGAGGCGGCGTGAGCGTCCAGGCGTGGACGGCCGTGGTCGTGGGCGCCACCTTCGCCCTCTACGTCGGGATCGCGATCTGGAGCCGCGTGCGGACCACGGCGGGCTTCTACGTGGCGGGCCGCGGTGTCTCCCCCCTGGCCAACGGCATGGCCACCGGCGCGGACTGGATGAGCGCCGCGTCGTTCATCTCCATGGCGGGGCTCATCTCCTTCATGGGCTACAGCGGAGCGATCTACCTGCTCGGCTGGACGGGCGGATACGTGCTTCTCGCGCTGCTGCTCGCTCCCTACCTGCGCCGCTACGGCAGGTTCACCACCTCGGATTTCCTGGGCGATCGCTACTACTCGAAGAGTGCGCGCCTGGTGGGGGCGCTCTGCACCCTGTTCGTCTCCTTCACCTACGTGGCCGGGCAGATGCGCGGCGTGGGGGTCGTCTTCTCTCGCTTCCTCGAGGTGGAGATCGCCACTGGCGTCGTGATCGGGATGGGCCTCGTCCTCCTCTACGCCACCCTCGGCGGCATGCGCGGCATCACCTACACCCAGGTGGCGCAGTACGCGGTCCTCATCGTCGCCTACCTCATTCCCGCCGTGGCGATCTCCTCGCAGCTGACGGGGGAGGCCGTTCCCCAGATCGGGTTCGGCGCCCGCCTCGTCGAAGGGCCCCACGCGGGGCGCTTCCTCCTCGAGGTCCTCGACGCACTGCACCGGGAGCTCGGCCTGCCGGAGTACACCGCGGCCTTCGTGCCCGGAAAGAAGGGGTGGGTCGACGTGCTCGCCATCACCGTCGCGCTGATGGTGGGAACGGCGGGGCTCCCCCACGTCCTGATCCGCTTCTACACCGTCCCCACAGCGCGAGCGGCCCGGTGGAGCGCCTTCTATGCGCTCGTGTTCATCGGAATCCTCTACACCACGGCCCCGGCGGTCGCGGCCTTCGCTCGCGTCAACCTCATCTCCTCGCTGCACGGGACGCCGGTCCGCGAGGCGCCGGAGTGGTTCCGGACCTGGCAGAAGACGGGGCTGATCGCCTTCGTCGACCGGAACGGAAACGGGAGGATCGACCTCTCGGGCGACCCCGAGCGCAACGAGCTCGAGGTCGACCGGGACATCATGGTCCTGGCCAACCCGGAGATCGCGGCGCTGCCCGCCTGGGTGGTGGCGCTGGTGGCGGCCGGCGGACTGGCCGCGGCGCTGTCCACGGCGGCGGGACTCCTGCTCGTCATCAGCGCCGCCATCTCCCACGACATCGTCAAGTCGGTGTTCGCGGAGTCCATGAGCGAGGGCCGCGAGCTCGCGCTGGCGAGGGTCTCGGCCGGCGCGGCGGTTCTCGTGGCGGGATACTTCGGCATCAACCCGCCCGGTTTCGTGGCGCAGGTCGTGGCCTTCGCCTTCGGCCTCGCCGCTTCGAGCTTCTTTCCCGCGCTGGTCCTGGGGGTCTTCAGCCGCCGGGTGACCCGCGAGGGGGCGATCGCGGGCATGATCGCGGGCATCGGCTTCACCGCGGGCTACATCGTCTGGTTCCGGTTCGTGGATCCCTCGGCCGGCCCGGACCGGTGGCTCCTCGGCATCAGCCCGGAGGGCATCGGAGCGGTGGGCATGCTCCTCAACGCGGCGGTGGCGATCGTGGTCAGCCGCTTCACGCCACCGCCTCCGGCCGAGGTGCAGCGGCTGGTGGGCGATCTGCGGGCGCCGGTCGCCAGGGCCGGATCGCTCCCCTCCGCGGCGCGGGTCGGGGACGAGGCGGCCCGGCGCCGGTGAGGTGGCGGAGATGCGGCCGGCCGGAGGTGCCATGCGGGAGATCCTCATCGAGGAGGAGCGGGGCGAGGGCCCGGGCGAGCGGGAGGTCGAGGTGGTCGAACGGAAGGGCGTCGGCCACCCGGACACGATCTGCGACTCCGCCCTCGAGGCGATTTCCGTGGCGCTCTGCCGGGAGTACCTGGCGCGCTGCGGCCGCGTGCTCCACCACAACATCGACAAGGGGCTGCTGGTGGCGGGGGCGAGCGAGCCGCGTTTCGGAGGCGGGCGGATCGTCCATCC
>WGEM01000474.1 GCA_015492755.1 Gemmatimonadota bacterium
CCACGGCGCCCGCCTCACCCAGTGCGCGTCCCAGCGCCCGGGCGCGCGCATAGAGCTCGGCGGATGCGTCGGCGGCACCCACCACCGCCACCCGCGGCGCCCGCTCCGCTCCCGGCGCCCTCACCCGGACTCCCCTCCGTCCCGGGCCCAGTGGATGGCCGCGCGCACCGCGCGCCCCCACCCGTCGAGGAGGGCGCGGCGCTCCACTTCCGCCATGCGCGGCCGGAAGTGCGTCGGCTCGCCCTGCACGGTCCGGAACCGGTGGGCGTCGGGCCACACGCCCGCGGCGATGCCCGCCAGCCCCGCGGCACCCAGCGCGGTGGTCTCCACCAGCGCCGGCCGGCGCACCGGGACGTCCAGCACGTCCGCCTGGAAGTGCATAAGCCAGTCGTTGAGTGCGGCGCCGCCGTCCACACGGAGCTCCGCCGTACGCACGCCCGAGTCCTCCTCCATCGCGCGCAGCACCTCCGCCGTGCCGTAGGCCATGGCCTCCAGCGCAGCCCGAACCACATGCGCCCGGGTAGTGCCGCGGGTAAGCCCCACGAGCGTTCCGCGCGCGTTCGGCTCCCAGTGGGGCGCGCCCAGACCCACGAACGCCGGGACGAAGTAGACGCCGTCGTTGCCGGCGAGGGAGGCGGCCATCGCCTCCGACTCGGAGGCGCGGTCCAGGATCTGGAGGCCGTCTCGGAGCCACTGGATGGCCGCCCCGGCGATGAACACCGACCCTTCCAGCGCGTAGGCCAGCCCGCCGCGGGCGTCGCACGCCGCGGTGGTGAGGAGCCCCCGCTGGGAGGGTACACGCGCATCCCCCGTGTGGAGGAGGAGGAAGGCCCCCGTCCCGTACGTGTTCTTGGCCAGTCCCGCCTCCCAGCATCCCTGCCCGAAGAGCGCCGCCTGCTGGTCACCCGCCACGCCCAGGATGGGCGCTTCCGAACCCAGGTGATCCCCCGATGCCACACCGAAGTCTCCGGCGCTGGGCCGGACCTCCGGAAGGAGCGCCGCGGGCACGCCCAGGTGCTGCTGGAGCCAGGGGTCCCAGGCGGCCTCCTCCAGGTTGAACAGGAGCGTGCGGGACGCGTTGGTGGGATCGGTGGCGTGGACGGCCCCGTCGGTGAGGCGGGCGATGAGCCAGCTGTCGATGGTGCCCATGGCCAGCTCTCCCGCCTCGGCGCGACGCCGCACGGCGTCATCCCGCTCCAGCAGCCACGCCACTTTGGTGCCCGAGAAGTACGGATCCAGCACCAGTCCCGTGCGCGCCCGGACCTCCGGCTCATGCCCCTCCGCCCGGAGGCGGGCGCACATCTCCGTGGTGCGCCGGTCCTGCCAGACGATGGCCCGGCCCACGGGCTCCAGCGTCTCCCGGTCCCAGAGCACCACCGTCTCACGCTGGTTGGTGATGCCCACCGCCTCCACCCGCGCATCGCCGGCGGCGGCCACCGCCTCGCGGGCGACGCGCCGGGTGACCTCCCAGATCTCCTGCGCGTCGTGCTCCACCCAGCCGGGCCGGGGAAAGTGCTGCGTGAACTCGGAGTACGCCCGTCCCAGCACACGGCCGTCGGCGGCCACGACGAGGCAGGTGGTTCCGGTGGTGCCCTGGTCGATGGCCAGGACGGCGGTGTCGCTCACTCGACGGTTCCTCCTTCGTGAGGGATCGTGCCCGCCGGGTTCAGCGTGCCCCCGCCGCTGGCGTCGCCCGCCGCGTCAGCGTTCCGAAGCGGTATTCCCATCCCAGCTCGTGGAGACACGCCAGGAAGGCCGGCACGGGGAACCCGACGACGCAATAGTAGTCCCCGTGAATCTCCTCCACCAACGCCGCACCCAGACCCTGGATTCCGTACCCGCCCGCCTTGTCCATGGGCTCGCCGGTGGCGGCGTATGCCCGGGCCTCCGCTTCGCCGTAGCGGCGCATGGTGACCTGCGTCTGGGCCAGTCGGGACACCACCCGTCCCGCCGCCGCCACCGCGATCCCCGAGAGGACCCGGTGCGTTCCTCCCGCCAGCCGCAGGAGCATGGCCACGGCGTCCTCTTCGTCGGTGGGCTTCACCAGCACCGTGCCGCCGTCCACCACGATGGTATCGCCTGCCACCACGAGCGCGTCGGGGTACTCCGCCGCCACCGCTTCCGCCTTCTCACGCGCCAGTCGCCGGGCGTGCCCCTCCGGTGTCTCCCCGGGCAGGTATCCCTCGTCCACGCGGGACGGGATCACCTC
>WGEM01000475.1 GCA_015492755.1 Gemmatimonadota bacterium
CGCCTGGACCGCCACCCGATCCTTCGGCAGAGGCGGGCTCGTCCGCCGCAGCGTCGGGAGGAGAAGCAGGGGCGGGCGGGGCCGGATCCTCGGGCGCCTCCTCCGGCTCAGATTCGGGAGCCGGGGCCTGGAACTCGATGGGCATGGTGCCGGCGGCGCGCTCCCGCCGCACCTCACCCCACTCCACCACCACCACGCTGATGTTGTCGTCGCTGCCGTCCTCGTAGGCGCGCGTCACCAGCGACTGGGCGGCCCCTCGAGGGCCGCCGGAGTGGAGGTAGAGTTCGTGGATGCGCTCGGTGGAGATGACCTTGTAGAGCCCGTCCGAACAGAGGAAGAGCGCCGAGCGTTCCTCCACGGGGAAGGGGCCGAAGGTGTCCACCTTCACCTCGGCGTCCGTGCCGATGGAGCGCGTGAGGGCGTCCTTGAACCGGGACGCCATGGCCTCCTCCTCCGACTGGCCGCGCTTCACCGCCTCCGCCACGAAGGAGTGGTCCTCGCTGATCTGGCGGATGCCGTCATTGCTGATGAGGTAGCAGCGACTGTCGCCCACGTTGGCGACGGTGTAGCTGTCGCCGTCGATGAGCGCCGCCACCATGGTGGTCCCCATCCCCTGCTTTCCGGGCTCCCGCGACTTCTCATGCACCCGGCGGTTGGCCAGCTCGAAGGCCTCCGCCAGGTCACGGCCCTCACGCACCGCCTCCACCAGCGTCTCGATGGCCAGCCGGCTGGCCACGTCCCCCGCGGCGTGTCCACCCATCCCGTCGGCCACCGCCACCAGCGTGCGGCCGTCGTCCAGCGTCAGCGTCAGCACACTGTCTTCCTGATATGGACGCCTGCCCGCCATCGACTCCGATGCGAGGCGTACTTGCATGGCCACGGCGGACCCCTTGTTCGGGTTCGGGGGTGAGGCCGGGCGGGACCCGGCGCGAAAAAACAGATACGGCGCGCACTTCGCCGGAGCAAGGATGCCGGAGCCCGGGCCGGAGCCCGGTGCTTGCGTCCTGCGCCCCGCGCCGCATTATCGTTGACGCCGGGAGACGAGCGACGGTTGTATACCGGGAGCCTGTCCGAGTAGAGGAGTGGACCGCGCACATGGTGTTTTCGCGTGTTCGGCCGAGGAGCGCCGACGAGTCGTAGCAGCGCTACGGCAAGGAGAAGCGACGATGGAACAACCGCGAAACCGCCATGTGCCCATCCACGTGCAATGCAACGGCATCCGTGGTCGTGGGTTGGGGTGGCGCGGCGCCGCCTCCGTCGTTGACGCTCCTCGACGTAGCTTAGGCTACGCCGTCGTCGCGTCGCCTAGGATTCGGTGCCGTGGCACACCCAACGCGGCCCGCTCTCTTACTCGGACAGGCTCCCAACCCGGCGCGACGCTCGCGTCCGACTGTGAACGTCAACCGTCATCACCAGAAGGAGCCAGGAACATGCGCATGCGTTCGACCCTCCTGTCCGCCCTTGCCACCGTCTTCGCGCTGAGCGCGTGCGGCGGTCAGGCGGACCAGTCCGAGGCCGGAGACGAGATGGCCGCCGAAGAGGCCGCCATGGCTGCGGCGCCCGAGACGGCCACCGAAGCCGGCCAGTGCTACCTACGCGGCGCCACCATGGAGGAAGCCCAGACGTCCCGGCCCAGCCCCCTCGAGATGCTGGAGTTCTCCTACCAGGGCGGCACGGGCCTTCTCTGCTACGGCGCCCCGTCGGCCCGCGGCCGGACGATCATGGGTGAACTCGTGCCCTACGGCGAGCTCTGGCGCATGGGGGCGAACGAGGCCACCGCCATCCATCTCACCGGTCCTGTGAGCATCGGAGGGCTGGCGCTGGAGCCGGGGAGCTACTCCATGTACGCGCTTCCGGGTGAAGACGAGTGGGAGATCTTCTTCAACACCAACTACCAGCGCTGGGGCATCCCCATCAGCGACGAGGTGCGGGCCACCGAGGTGGGAAGCGTCAAGGTGACGCCCGAGCCCACCGAGGAGATGGTGGAGACGCTCACCTTCCGCTTCGAGCCCACCGAAGACGGGACGATGGGCGACCTCATCATGGAGTGGGAGAACACCCGCCTGAGGACGCACCTGCACCCGCGCGGATAGCACCGTCGAACCACGGCCTCGGGAGGCCACACGCCTTCCCGGGCGGACGCCCTCCGGCCCGCATGGGCCGGGGGGCGTTGGCGTCTTCACCCACCCGCTACCGGCTGGCGGACAACACCTCCCGCATCCGCTCCACCTCCGCCCGGGCGGCGGCGTCCGGCGCCCGCGCCGCGGCGGAGTCCAGCGCCGTCGCGGCCGCGTCCATCCCACCGGCGCGGGCCTCGGCTTCCGCCAACCACAACCACTGCTGCCACACGTCCTCGCCCGCCTCGATGACCCGGCGGCGCTCCCGGGCGGCGTCCGCCCAGCGCCCCAGCCGCGCGTACGCCGTAGCCAGCAGGTGGCGACTCACGACGTTTCCGGGCCGGAGCGCCAGCGCCGCCTCCAACTGCCCGGCGGCGTCTTCCCAGCGTTCCATGCGGACGTAGATGACGCCCAGCAACGCCGGTGCCGTGGGCTGATCGGGGTCCATCTCCCGCACGCGGCACAGCAGGTGCTCGGCGCCCGCCAGGTCACCGGCGTTCATGAGGCCGCGCGCGATGTCCAGCAGGAGCCCGGGGGAGGCACCCAGCGCCGGGATGGCCTGGCGGTAGGCGTACAGCGCCTCGGAGCGCCGTCCCGCCTCAAGAAGGGCTCCGGCCCGCATCCAGCGCGCGCGGCCCGCCTCGGGGTGCTCCGCCAGGAGGGACCCGAACACCGCGGCGTCGGATGCCCACACCGGAGCGCGCCTCCAGGTGCGGACCCCGAAGAGGAGAGGGAACGCCACCAGCCCCGCCAGCGCAGCGACGCGCAGCGCCCGGCGGGGAGCCGCCGCAGCCC
>WGEM01000476.1 GCA_015492755.1 Gemmatimonadota bacterium
CTTCAGATCGCTCACGTGTACCGCCAGGAGGAGCCAGGCGATGGCCAGGAGCGTCACCGGGCCCGCCACGATGTCGTAGACCGGCGACGCCGCCGGCACGGCGCCGGTGTTGGAGAGGAGTGCGCCCAGAATCAGCGCCAGGAGGGAGGCTCCCACCTTCGATACCGCGGGAACCCGTCGCTCCAGCCAGAAGGCCAGGAAGGTGGCGGCGACGATGAGCGCCGTCAGCGGGAGGGTCCCGGAGATCACACCCGCTTCCAGTCGCCGGGCAGTGTGCCCGACTCCAGCACCTGTCGGCGCCGATGACGCCTCACGATGTGGTCGCGCACCTCCTCCGGATCGTCCGTGACACAGAAGAGCTCCAGGTCTTCACGAGCGATCTTGCCCTCGGCGCACATGCGCTCCTCCAGCCACGTGAGGAGCCCGGACCAGTACTCCGATCCGAAGAGAACCACCGGGAAGTGCCGGACCTTGTTGGTCTGGATGAGCGTGAGCGCCTCGAAGAGTTCGTCCATGGTGCCGAAGCCCCCCGGGAAGATGACGAAGGCCTGGGCATATTTCACGAACATGGTCTTCCGGACGAAGAAGTACCGGAAATCGAGGGAAATATCGAGGTACTCGTTGGGCTTCTGTTCGAAGGGAAGCTCGATGTTGCAGCCCACCGAGAGCGCTCCGGCCTCCTTCGCGCCCCGATTGGCCGCCTCCATGATCCCGGGCCCGCCACCCGTGATGACGGCGAAGCCTTCCTCCCCCAGCAGGCGCGCCGTGCGAACGCACCGCTCGTACATGGGGTCGTCAGACCTGGTGCGCGCCGACCCGAAGATGGAGACCGCCGGACCGATCTCGCCCAGTTCCTCGAAGCCCTCCACGAACTCACCCATGATGCGGAAGATGCGCCAGGCGTCTTTGCCCACCTGCTGCGCCTCCTCCACGCTCTGCAGGAGCCGCTCGTCCTCGGTGGGTCGCTCGTAGGGGAAGGGGACGGCATGGTCGTTCGCGCGGCCCGGGATGTCGTTCATGGTCTCACTCCTGGATGGCCTTCCGCGCCCATCGGCCGGTACGGGGGAGCGCGTCCTCGTGGGCGTGTGGGGGCTGCCACCCCAGCGCCTCACGGATGCGCCTGGAAGGATAAGGATTGTCGCCCAGCGCCAGCTCCGCCACCCGCGAAAACGAGAGGTGCGCCGCGCCTGGAGGGTGGGCACCCAGCGCCTCCAGCGTGCGGGCGCCAGCGCGCACCAGCGGCGCCGGAATGCGAAGGAAGCGGACGCGCTTGCCCAGACCGCGGCAGAGACCCTCCATGAGGAGGCGCTGCGTCAGCGGGCGGTCAAGCCCCACGTCGAAGGTGTCTCCGGCGCCGGGTCCCGCTTCCAGGATGGCCCGCAGCGCGTCGGCGACGTTCCCGGCGTAGACCACCGGGACGGTGTTGCTCCCGGGCCCGAAGAGCGGCACCACCGGGAAGCGGAGGATGCGTCGCAGCGCCGGCACCATGAGACGGTCCCGCTCCCCGTAGACGGCGCTGGGACGAACCACCGTCACGGGGAGCCCGTGAGCCCGGGCGATCCCCCGCGCCACCTCCTCCGCCTCGCGCTTCGAGCGTGCGTACAGATCCTTCGGGTGGAGGGGCGTATCCAGCGGAGTGTCTTCGTCCACCGGTCCCGGAACGGGGCCGTAGGCCGCCACCGAGGAGATGTGCACCGCGTGCCGGATGCCCGATCGGTGGGCGGCGGTGAGGACGTTGCGCGTCCCGTCCACGTTCACCGCTCGGATGGCGGGCCACGAACCGCCGACATACACCAGCGCCGCGCCGTGCACCAGGTGCGTGCATCCCTCCATGAGGGTGGCCAGCCGGTCGGCACCGTCCTGCACGTCGCCCTCCACCAGACGACACCCCAGCGCCGACAGGAAGGAGGTGTCCGCCCCGGGACGGTGCAGCGCCACCACCCGATGCCCTCCGCTCACCAGGAGTTCGGCGAGATGGGACCCCAGCAGGCCCGTGCCGCCGGTGAGGAAGAGGTGCATCAGCGGGCGGAGAGGATGGTCTCCACGTCCGTCTTCAGCTTCGCCGTGACCATCCGGTGGTCCACGTACTCCTGCTTCGGCGCCGCCATCTCCGCGTCGTAGACCTCCAGGATCCGCCGATAGTACTCCTCGGCGCGTGTGTCCCCCAGCGCGTCGGCCGCCTCCGCCGCCGCCAGGAGCCCCAGGAGGTGATCCGGGTCGTCCGCCAGGATCTCCTGCGCGGTGCGGAGCGCCTCGGCGTACTGGCCGGCGGTGCGCTGCAGCATGGAGAGGTGGAAGAGGCCGTCGTGGGTCAGCGGACGCGCCCGCTCGTACGCCGCGATGGCCATGGGCAGGAACGCCTGCGCCTGCGTTGAATCGCCCGCCTCCACCGAGCGCATCACCCGGTCGAAGAGCCGGTCCGCCGCCTGGATGGGCGTCATGTTGGAGATGTCGGGCGCCACGCCCCCCGCCGCGCCGGCGGCGGCTCCCGCCGGGGGCGCGCCTGCCTGACCCGGCGGAATGGAGGGGCCCTCGTTCTGGAGCATCTGCACGCCCAGGACTGCGATGAGAACGAACATGGCGCCGCCGGCGATCCACCAGGGGAGTGTCTGCGGGGAGAAGAGCCCACCCGCCTCCGGAGGGAAGTCGGGCGTCACCGGCGCGGGGCCCGGCGTGCTTCGCCGCGGGCTACGCGTGGCCCCGGCCTCGCGCATCGTCGGGCGAGCCGCAGGCGCCGGGGCGCCGGCACCCGGCTCACGGCCCGGCGCCGGAGCGCCACACTCGCTGCAGAAGCGCGCCTCCGGCGCGAGCTCGTGGCCGCACCGATTGCAGAAGCGGCCGCCCAGGGGGGCTCCGCAGTGCTGGCAGAAGTTTCCTGAGGCTTCCTTGCCGCAGGCGCGGCACGTCACGGACGGAGTCATTGACGGATGGCGTTGAAGAGGAGTGGCCAGGTGGCCACGGTCTGAGCCCGGTAGTTGGGCTGGAACCCGAAGAGGACCACGGTACCCTCACCTACACGGGCGGTGAGGAGGGCAGGGCGGCCCGCCACGTGCTCGCCCCCCAGGACCCACCCCGAGAGGAGCGGGTCTCCCGAGCCGTAGCGTGCCACCACTTCCACGCGCGGGTCGTCCA
The DNA here is from genome assembly GCA_015492755.1 of Gemmatimonadota bacterium. Taxonomy (GTDB): domain Bacteria; phylum Gemmatimonadota; class Gemmatimonadetes; order Longimicrobiales; family Gaopeijiaceae; genus S146-37. The sequence continues at coordinate 3,133 of WGEM01000476.1, forward strand.
CCTGGAAGGCGAAGCTCGTGCGCCAGTACCACCCCGACGCCTCCGAGCGCATCCCCTCCGTGATCTCGTGTCCGTCCTCCAGCTCCAGCCGGAGGATCGAACCGGGAATGTAGAACTCGGTGTTCGGGAGGTCGCGTACGGCGTTGCGCACGTTCAGACCCACCACGCCGGCCAGCCACTCCGCCGCCTGCTCCAC
>WGEM01000477.1 GCA_015492755.1 Gemmatimonadota bacterium
CACCTCCCCCCAGAGACGGTCGTGCGCCTCGCCGAAGGTGCGCCGCGTGCTGGCCACCAGGCGCGTTGGATCCACCATGTGGGGCGCGCCGTCGGCGTGGACGTGCACCGTGGCCCGGGGGAAGCGCTCCACCAGGTGCCCCGTCGCTCCCGCATGATCCAGGTGCACGTGGGTGAGGAGGACGTGGCGGAGGTCCCCCGTGCCCACACCCAGCGACTCCAGCTCCGACACCAGCCGGTCCAGGCACGTGGTGGGCCCGGGATCCACGATGGCGGGCTCCTCGCCCTCCACCAGATAGCACGCGATGGCCCCCTCGAGCCCGAGGTGGACCAGATCGATGCAGTGGGTCACCCCGTGGCTCAGCCGCGCTCGGAAATGGGCACGTAGTCGCGCGGCCCGGGCCCGACGTACACCTGCCGCGGCCGCGCGATCTTCTGCTCCGGATCCTGGAGCATCTCCTCCCACTGCGCCAGCCAGCCCACCGTGCGCGGGATGGCGAAGAGCACGGGGAACATCTCCACCGGGAAGCCCATGGCCTGGTAGATGATCCCGGAGTAGAAGTCCACGTTGGGGTAGAGGTTGCGCTCCACGAAGTAGTCCTCGTTGAGCGCGATCTTCTCCAGCTCCAGCGCGATGTCCAGGAGCGGGTTGCGCCCCGTGACCTCGAAGACCTCGTCGGCGGTGCGCTTGATGATGCTCGCCCGCGGATCGTAGGCCTTGTAGACCCGGTGGCCGAAGCCCATGAGGCGCTCTTCCTTGCGCTTCACGCGCTCGAGGAAGTCGGGAATGTTGTCGACGCTTCCGATGCGCTTGAGCATCCGGAGCACCGCCTCGTTGGCGCCGCCGTGGAGCGGCCCGTAGAGCGCCGCCATGGCGCCGGCCAGCGCCGAATACGGATCGGCGTGCGCCGAGCCGATGACCCGCATCGTGGTGGCGGAGCAGTTCTGCTCGTGATCGGCGTGCAGGATGAAGAGCACGTCCAGCGCCCGCTCCAGCACCGGGTTCGGCTTGTATTCCTTCGCGCCGATCCGGAAGAGCATGTTGAGGAAGTTCGCCGTGTAGGAGAGCTCGTTCTCCGGATAGACGTACGGGAGGCCCCGGTGGTGGCGATAGGCGTAGGCCGCCAGCGTGGGCATCTTCGCCACCAGCCGCACGATCTGGTTCCAGCGCACCTCGGGGTCGTCGATGTTCTTGGCGTCGGGATAGAAGGTGGAGAGCGCCGCCACCGCGCTGATCATCATGCCCATGGCGTGGGCATCGTAGCGGAAGCTCTTGAAGAGATTCGTCAGGTTCTGGTGCACGTACGTGTGGAAGGTCACGTCGTGCACGAACTGATCCAGCTCCGACTGGGTGGGAAGCTCCCCCTTCAGCAGGAGATAGGCCACCTCGAGATGCGTGGAGCGCTCCGCGAGCTGCTCGATGGGATAGCCGCGGTAGCGGAGGATTCCCTTGCCGCCGTCGATATACGTGATGGAGCTCCGGGTGGAGGCGGTGTTGGTGAAGGCGGGATCGTACGACATCATCCCGAAGTCGGACTCCTGCACCTTGATCTGCCGGAGGTCCATCGCCCGGATGACGTCCCCCTCCAGGATCTCCACCTCGTACTCGCGCCCGGTCCGGTTGTCCCGGATGGTGAGCGTGTTCTTCTGCCCGTTCCCGTTCTCGCCCATGTGCGTCCTCGTACCCGGAATCCGTTCGTGGTCATCCACCCTGAAAAGCCCTTTATTATAGCGGCGTTTCGCCGATGCTCACAGTAGGGGAGAGCCTCTGCGCGAGACCGGTCCGGAACCCCGAGCCGGCGCACCGTCCTTGAGAAGCGGCGCACGGCGCCGTAGTCTGCTCCCGATGAGCAGCGTCGCCCCCCTCCTCGCTCGCCGGGCCCTCGGTGACCGCGTCTTCCTGGTGGGGGTTGCGCTCTGGGTGGTGAGCATCCTTCCCTCGCTGCTCCCCGTCCTGCCACCGGACTGGACCTTCACCTACGCCGACCAGTTCTCCGACGTCCCCGTGCTCATCGCGCTCCTGGCGCTGATGGCCCGGAGCGCCGGAAGGACGCCGTCGGAGCGGGAGCGCCGGTTCTGGTGGCTCTGGTCGGCAAGCGTGGGGGCCCTCCTCCTGGTCCGGACCGCATACCTCGTGGTGCCCGAGCGGTTCTGGTTCACCGACCGCGCCGACCTGGTGGAAGACGCGCTCTACGTGGCCAGCTACGTGTTCGCGGCGCTGGCCGTCGAGGTCCGTCCGGACCGCGTGCACGACCGCGACGTGCACGCTCGGCTGGCGGGTGTGGAACGCACCGGCGTGCTGGTCTTCGTCCTGGGACTGGTGACGTACTTCGTCCTGGTGCCGCGGACCTTCGAGCCTGAGGTCTATGCGTCATGGGCCCCCTCGCTCTTCCTCTTCGCCGCGCTGGACGTACTCCTGGCGGCCCGCATCGTCATGGTCCTCCGGACCACCGCCTCGCCGGTGTGGCGCACCGTCTACGGGCTCATGGGCCTCGCCTATGCGCTCTGGTCCGTGTCGGACGCGGCGGAGGCGCTGCTCTACATGGAGGTGCTCCCCTGGGTGGATCCCGGAACGCCCGCGGACCTGGTGTGGCACCTGCCGCTGCTCCCGCTCCTTCCGGCGGTGTCGGCGCGCCGCTGGATTCCTGCGGGGGTGGCGCCCGGTGCCCTGGAGTCCGCCCCACCGGGCCCGCAGCCGCCCGTGACACTCGAGCCCGAACGTTCGCGACTGGGTCTCCTGGCGCTGGCGCTGCCCACCCTCCATCTGGCCATGAACGTGCTGGGCGGCCGCCACCCGGCGCTCACGCAACCCAGAGAGGTGGCGCTGCTCTTCACCCTGGGCGGGCTCGTGGGGCTCATGATGGTGCGCCATCGGCTGGTGTGCAGCCTCGCGCGCACGCTGGAGGTGGACCGGGAAGCCATGGTGGACCAGCTCCGAGCGGCCCAGCGGATGGAGGCCATCGGCCGCCTGGCGGCGGGGGTGGCCCACGACTTCTCCAATGTGCTTTCGGTGATCCGCGGGCGCGCAGCGGGCCTCCTCCAGGGCGGGCAGGTGGCCCGCCTCGGCCGGGAGGACCTGGAGGAGATCGTGGACGCGTCGGAGCGGGGCGAGTCTCTCGTGCGCTCGCTGCTGGCGCTGAGCCGGGACGATCCTACCCGGCCTGAAGTCCTGGACGCGTCGCAGGTCTTCCAGGAGCTGGTACCCGTCTTGCAGAGGGTGCTTCCGGAGTCCGTCGAGATCCGGACAGCCCCGCTCCCCAGCAGGCCTCCCACCGTCCTCATGGAGCGGGTGCACCTCCAGCAGATCATCCTGAACCTGCTGGTGAACGCCCGCGACGCCCTCCCGACGGGCGGTCGGGTGGAGGTGGCCTTCGATGTAGAGGAGGTGGATGACCGATTCGCCGCCGTGCACGGCGGCGAATCGGTCATCCACCTCCTCTACATC
>WGEM01000478.1 GCA_015492755.1 Gemmatimonadota bacterium
CCTTCAACGGCAGCGGTGAGGAGGAGATCAGCCGGAGTCGCCACACCGACGAGGGCGAGCGCACCTACCACATGAGCGGTTCGTTCACCTTCTCCGACGTGGTGGTCCCTGCACCCGGGCACGAGCCGCGGTACCCCATCTCCGGGACCATCACCCGCTCGCTGACGCTGACCCGTACCAACGGTGACGACACGCAGACCCGCACCGTGGAGATCACCATCACCTTCGACGGTGACGAAACCGCCACGCTGGTGGTGAACGGCGAGACCATGGAGGTGGACCTCACCGCCCGCGACGGCCGGAATCCCATCCGGGGGCGGCGCCACCGCGGCGGTTGAGCTGCCGTGCGGCGGGGGGGCGGCGTCCTCCCGCCGCCATTCCCGCCTCGAAGAATCCCGCGTGGGTCCGCATGAAGGTACGCACCGTGCGGGCCAGGGCTTCGGCGTACGCGCGCCGGTTGCCGTCGGTGTCCCGCACGCCCTCAAAGTGATGTTCGATCTGGATGGCGCTCACCGTCTCGCCCGCGCGGAGCGATCCATGCTCCCGGGTGATGGTGCCGCCGGAGAAGTAGGGCGCCGAGCCGGGTGAGGGATCCGCAGGGCTCGGTACGCTCCGGATCCCCTCGGCCTGCAGGAGTCCACCCAGCGAGGTGGGCCCGCGGATGAGCTCGGAGAATGTCACCGAGGTGACCTCCGCCAGCGCCCGCACACTGCTGGACGCCACCACCGACGGCGCGTTCAGCTCCGCGTCGGGTCGGTTCAGCGTCTCGGCGCTGAGCAGGTAACCCAGCTCGAGCCTCTGGATCTCGTGCGCGTGTCCGTGGAGGTCCAGGAGGAGGCCCGACCCGTAACGGGCCCGGACGGTGTCTCGCGCCACGCGCACGAACCGGTGGAACTCCCGCCACGCCTGAAGCGCGAAGGGGTTTCCCTGGGCGGCTTCCTCCTCCTCTCGGTTGGGATCCAGCTTCGATCGATGGAGGTGGGAGAGCACCAGATGCGGTGCCTCGCCGGTGAGCTCCAGGAGCGCCTCCCGCACGGCTCGCGCCAGCTCCACCGTGTTCCGGTCAGCTGCGGTGACCCCGAAGGTGCGGTCCGGAATCTCCGCTGGATGCGCGTCACCGCCGTGGGGCGCCGTGAGCACCAGCGGCAGCGTTCCCGGCGCATACTCCACGTACCCCTTTCGCCCAAAAACCGCCTCGCCGGCCACGAAGCGCTCCGGGGGAGGGACGTACACCTCCAGGGCGGCGCTCCCCTCCGCCCCATCCACCCGCGCGCGGACGGTGGTGACGCCGGCGGCGAGGGCGCGGGCCAGGCCAGACGCGTCCACGGAGGCCACGGCGGGATCGTCGGTGGACCACACCACCCCGGCGGCGGGCACCGGGCCGTCCACCGCAGCGGTGAAGCGGAGCGTGTCACCCACCCCCACCAGGAGTGCGGGGTCGGGAAGCACCCTCACCGTGCCCGTCTCAGGTAGGAGCGCGGCGTCGGAACACCCCACCAGCATGGCCCCCGCCAACGCCGCCGCCAGCCGCCGGACGCTGCCGGGAGTCGCGGCGGTGGAGCCCCATCTCGACCCCATGGCGCAAACGGCGCTCCCCGGCGTACTGTGCCCCGTCTCATCGGTCACTCCTGCATCAACCTCCCTGCGACATGAAGCCACGACGCCACCCCTTCGCGCCCCTTCTCGTCCTCCTCCTGGCCACCTCCTTCTCGGGGCTGGCCTCCCATCTCGCCGCCCAGCGAGGCGGCGGCGGCCAGGGAGGCCAGGGAGGAGAGCAGGAGGCCGACCAGCCCAGAGCCTACACCGACGTCATCCCCGAGGACGCCATCACCCGTGAGGGGATGTTCAGGGTCCACCGGGTGGATGACAAGCTCTACTATGAGATCCCACCGGCGCAGCTGGGGCGGGAGATGCTCCTCATCCAGAGGGCAGTGGCGTCCACGCTGCAGCGCCCCAACTCCTTCTTCGGAGGCGGGCCGCGGCTCATCGTGCAGTGGGACCGCGACGGCGACCGCATCGTCCTGCGGGAGAAGAAGTACGAGCTGGTGGCAGCGGAAGACGACCCCATCTCGCTGGCGGTGGAGGGGTTCCGACGAGGCGCGGTGCTGGCCACCTTCGACATCGAGACCTTCGGCGCCGACAGCGCTGCGGTCATCGAGGTCACGGACCTCTTCCTCTCCAACATCCCTCAGCTCGGCCCCATCGACGGCTTGAACCGCAGCCGGAGCTGGATCGAGGACGCCTGGGCCTTCCCGGACGCCGTGAACGTGCAGGTCACGCAGGGCGGCACGGCCTCTGCGCAACAGCAGAGGGGTGGCCCGCCCCAGCGCGGCAACACGAGAGGCGCCAGCCGGTACCAGACCGCCCGGCTCTTCTTCTCCATGCGTCCGCTCCCCGAGGAGCCCATGATGCCGCGCTGGCACGACGCCCGCGTGGGCTACATCAGCAGCCGGTCCTATGATTTCTCCCGCCCCCACCACCGGCTCGAGGAGGTCCGCTTCATCCACCGCTTCCGGCTGGAGAAGGAGAATCCCGGCGCGGAGGTCTCCGAGCCGGTGGAGCCCATCGTGTACTGGATCGACCCCGCCACGCCGGACTGGCTCAAGCCGTGGGTCATCAAAGGCGTGGAGGCGTGGCGGCCGGCCTTCGAGGAGGCGGGCTTCCGCAACGCCATCACCGCGCGCGTGGCGCCCACGCCCCAGGAAGATCCCAGCTTCTCCCTCTACGACGCGCGCCACTCGGTCATCTACTGGCGGCCCTCCACCGTGGCCAACGCCACCGGCGGACAGGTGGTCGACCCGCGCTCCGGGGAGATCCTGAAGGGCGAGGTCAACATGTACCACAACATCATGGAACTGCAGAAGAACTGGTACGTGATCCAGGTGGGCCCGCTGGACCCCCGTGCCCGTTCGCTGCCGCTTCCGGACTCGCTCATGGGACGCCTGGTGGAGTACGTGGTGAGCCATGAGATCGGGCACTCCATCGGGTTTCCGCATAACATGAAGGCCTCGGCGATGTACCCGGTGGACTCCATCCGCAGCCGCTCGTTCCTGGAGCGGATGGGCGGGAGCCACGTGGCGACGCTCATGGACTACTCGCGCTTCAACTATGTGGCGCAGCCGGAAGACGACATCCCGGTGGAGTATCTCATTCCGAAGGTGGGGCCGTACGACCGCTTCGCCGTGCACTGGGGGTACGCGCCGATCCCGGGTGCGCGCACGCCCGACGAGGAGCGCCCCGTCCTGGACGAATGGGCGCGGATGCAGGACCGCTTCCCGTGGCTGCGCTTCACCACCTCTGACGCCGGGGGCGCAGACCCCGAAGCGCTCACCGAGGCGGTGGGGGATGCCGACGCCGTGCGGTCCACGCAGCTGGGGATGCGCAACCTTGAGCGTGTGACGGACATGCTGCTGGAGGTGGCGGAGAAGCCCGGCGAGGACTACGAAGAGCTGGAGACGCTCTACGGCCAGGCGGTGAGCCAGTGGGGCCGCTACATGGGCCACGTGACGGCGCTGGTGGGCGGCGCCTTCACACAGGAGAAGTACGGCACCGGTCCCCGCTTCGAGCCGGTGCCGGAGGCGCGGCAGCGCGAAGCCGTACGGTATCTGAACGAGGCGGGTTTCCAGGTGCCCGAGATGTTCCTGGACCCCGACATCCTGCGGAGGATCGAGCCTGCGGGCGTGGTGGCGCGCTTTCGCACGCAGCAGAGCCGGATCCTCAACCGGCTCCTCAGCCAGTCCAGGCTGGAGCGCCTCATCGAATACGAAGCGCTCTCGGACGACCCGGAGGGAGAGTACACCGTCACCGATCTCATGGACGACCTGGTGGACGGTGTGTGGGGCGAGCTGGATGACGGCTCGGTGCGTGTGAACACCTTCCGCCGGAATCTGCAGCGCGCATTCCTGGCGGCGGTGGACGACCGCCTCAATCCCACCGAGGAGGAGCTGAACCGCACCAACAATCCCGTCCCCGCGCCCTGGACCTCCGACATCCGCGCCGTCATGCGGGCGACGCTGGAGGATCTGGACGCGGCGGCGGCGGACGCGCAGAGCCGCGCGGCGGACCCCATCACCCGGATCCACCTGAGGGACGTGCGCACCGAGATCGCGCGTATCCTGGACGCCGGTTCCTGACGGAGTGCCCCGTGGTCGCCGCCCTTCTCCTCCTCCTGGTCGCGGCGCCGCCGCAGGACCCGCCGCGGAGCGCGGCGGAGCGGATGGCGGCGCGGGTGGAGATCGTGCGCACCGAATATGGCGTCCCCCACATCGTGGCGGAGGATCTGGAGGCCATGGGATTCGCGCTGGGCTACGTCCAGTCGGAGGACTACGGCGCCTCCATCGCGGTAGGCATGGTGGCGACGCGGGGCGCCCTGGCCCGGCATCTGGGCCCCGATTTCGTGGAGGACGACGTGGCGGGCCGCGAGCGCCACGCGGTGGCGCAGGCGGGATTCCCGCAGCTGGACGCCGACACCCGCGCGGTGTACCGGGGCTTCGCCGAGGGCGTGAACGACTACGTCCGTCTTCACCCCGGGGAGTTTCCGCCCTGGGTGCGCCCCGACTTCACGGGCGTCGACGCGCTGGACCGCGACGTCCAGGTGTGGAGCCGCTCCGACGCCGCGCGGTTCGTCAGGACGATGGCGGCGAACGGCGGACCCGGGGCGGATGAGGAGGAGGA
>WGEM01000479.1 GCA_015492755.1 Gemmatimonadota bacterium
GACCCGCAGGCCCCCCGGGAGCTGACGGCGCACCGGGACCGGCAGGTCCGGCAGGACCCGCAGGCCCCCCGGGAGCCGACGGCGCACCGGGACCGGCAGGTCCGGCAGGGCCCGCAGGCCCCCCGGGAGCCGACGGAGCGCCGGGACCGGCAGGTCCTCCGGGGCCGGCAGGGCCCGCAGGCCCCCCGGGAGCCGACGGCGTACCGGGGCCGGCAGGACCGGCAGGCCCCCCAGGACCTCCGGGAGCCGTCGGCGCACCGGGGCCTCCGGGCACGCCGGGCGTGTCGGGATGGCAGCGGATCCCGAGGCGCTGGCAGTGCCCCGGCAACTCGATCTGCACCTTCACCGTCACCTGCCCCCGGGGGCTGGTGGTGATGGGTGGCGGGGTCTCCAGTGGCGGATGGGGCGCGTTCGCGCCCACCGTCATCCAGTCGTACCCGGACACGGACCGCTCCTGGCTCATCATTCTCGACAACAACGAACCGTTCGCGACCATCGATGTGGACGTCTGGGCCATCTGCGTCCGCCGAACGTGACCCGACGTCCACCCATCAACTGAACCGGCCCGGCCGGCATGCGTCGCGGCGGAGGTGCGCCTCCGCCGCGGCGCCGCCGGCCTCCTGACGCTGGAGCGGGAGGGAGCGGAGGAGACGACCGCCACGACCCTGACTTCGCCGCAGCCCCCCTCCGCTCCGCTCCCAGGTAGAAGACGACGGCTGCGACCCCGGAGCGCCACGGCGTGTACCATGGACGGAGGCAACCCCAGCCACGCACGCCCCCCGCACCGGGGAGGAGGTTCGGAGGATGGATACGCTGCGCGGCCATCTGCTCATCTCTCACGCGAGCCTGTTCGACCCCAACTTCAGGCACACGGTGGTGCTGGTGGGTGAGCACAACTCCGAGGGCGCCCTCGGGGTGGTGCTGAACCGGGCGCTGAACCTGAGCGCGGCGGAGGCCGTCCCGGCCCTCGCTTCGCTCGTGGCGCCCGACGCGCCCCTCTTCCAGGGCGGGCCGGTGCAGCCCCGGAGCCCCGTGCTGCTGGCGGAGGTCTCGCGTCCGGAAGTGCTCGACGTCCCGATCCTGGACTCCATCGGCTTCCTGGTGGGAGAGATCCCCGAGGAGGTTCGCCCCCACATCCTTCGCGCCCGGCTCTTCGCGGGGTATTCCGGATGGGGCCCGGGCCAGCTCGAGTCGGAGCTGGAGCAGGATTCATGGGTGGTGGAGCCTGCCAGGGCGGAGGACGTCTTCACGGACGTCCCCGAGCTTCTGTGGAGCCGCGTCCTCGAGCGGAAGGGCCCCGCGTTCCGCCGTATGGCCCGGGTACCGTACGACCCGTCGATGAACTGAAGCCGCGCCCGGCAGACGCGGGCGCCGGGCACGCGGGGACGGCCCGGCCTCCCGCCGTGCTCGGCCGCAGAGAGGGCCGCGGCCGGGCGGGAGCCGGAGAAGGTTACAGGCCGAAGAGGATCCCCACCCCCATGTTCAGGACCCACAGCCAGAACGCGCCCCGCATGGCGGCCCCGAAGCCCTCCACCTCGAAGCCGTCCACGAACTCCGCCGCAAGCATGATGAGCGCGGCGTTGATGACGAAGATGAACAGACCGAGGGTCAGGAGCGTCAGCGGGAGCGAGAGCGCGATCAGGGTGGGCTTCAGCAACGCGTTCGCCAGCCCGATGGCCAGAGAGCCGAACAGGGCCGCCCTGGCGCCGCGGACGTCGATGCCGTCCACCATCTTCCCGACCACGAAGAGAAGGGCGGCGGTAACCAGGATGTGGGTGAGGAACTGCATCGTTCGTCTCCGCTGGCGCGAGCCTGTCCAGGTCCTGACGGGGCCCCACGCAGGGCGGCCCTCTCCGATACGGACGGGAAGGGCCCCGCCGGGGTTTCGCCACGGGCGTCCGGACGCATGCCTCGCCCTCCGTGCTCCCGCTGAGTATGGTTCGCCCTCCGCAGCAGCGGACCCGACGTCCCCGAGGAGGCCGATGTTCATCGCCCGTGTCCCACTCCTGTCCCTCCCCATC
>WGEM01000480.1 GCA_015492755.1 Gemmatimonadota bacterium
GACCTGGAGAACATCTGCAACGAAGCGGCGCTGCTGGCGGCAAGGAGGGATGCCGACAAGGTGACCATGGAGGACTTCGAGCGCGCCAAGGACAAGGTGATGCTGGGCACCGAGCGCCGGAGTCTCGTCCTCACCGAGGAGGAACGCCGCCTCACCGCGTACCACGAGGCGGGCCACGCCGTCCTGGGGCTGAAGATCCCCGGGCTGGATCCCGTCCATAAGGTCACCATCGTCCCCCGAGGGCGGGCGCTGGGCATCACCGCGAGCCTCCCCGAGGAGGACCGGCACTCGTACCGGAAGGAGTGGATGGAGGGGCAGCTCGCCATGCTCTTCGGCGGGCGGGTGGCGGAGGAGCTGGTGTTCGGGCCCGAGCACGTGACCACCGGTGCGGGCAATGACATCGAGCGCGCCACCGCCATGGCGCGGCGGATGGTCACCACCTACGGCATGAGCGAGGTCATCGGCCTCGTGGCGGTGGGGGACTCCGAACAGGAGGTCTTCCTGGGCAGGGAGCTGGTGCAGCGGCGCACCATCTCCGAGCACACCGCCCGGCTCGTGGACCAGGAAGTGAAGCGCCTGCTGGACGAGGCACACCAGCGGGCTCGGGATCTGCTGAAGGAGCACCGGGACCTCCTGGAGCGGATCGCCCAGGCGCTCCTGGAGCGCGAGACGCTGGGACGGGAAGACATCGAAGCGCTGGAACGCGGCGAGCCGCTCCCGCCCATGCCGCCCGTGGTGGAGGAGGCGCCCGAGGCGCCGGCCGCGAAGGAGGCAGAGGCTCCAGCCCGGGAGCCGCGGGCGAAGCCCCTGGGGCTCCCCGGGGCGGAGGGTCCGCTTCCCGGACCGGCCACCGGCTGACGGCCGGCGCAGCTGCGGGAGCGGGGCGTGCGGAGGCGGCCTACGGAAGCGGTCATCGCGGGGCCACCGGCTGAGGAGGAGACCACCAGGTGACACGGGTCTGGGAGCAGCTCTCGTTGCTGCGGCCGGGATGGATGGATCTTCTGGAGATCCTCATCGTCGCCTTCCTGCTGTACCGGATCCTCGTGGTCATCCAGCGCACCCGCGCCATGCAGATCCTTCTGGGCGTGGTGCTGCTGGCTTTCGCGTATGGTGCCGCCCGGGTCCTGGACCTGATCCTCATTCGCACCATCCTGGAGACGGTCTTCCAGTACGGAGCCATCGCGGCGCTGGTGGTGTTCCAGCCCGAGCTGCGGGCGGCGCTGGCCCGGTTGGGGCGGAGTCGGATGCTCCGCGTCTTCCAGCGGCTGGAAGGCGTGAAGGTAGCGGAGGAGATCGTGGAGGCGGCGCAGCGACTCTCGCGGGCGCGTCACGGGGCCATCATCGCCATCGAACAGGCGGTGGGGCTGGCGGAGTACGCCGAGACCGGGAGCCCGCTGGAGGCCCGTGTCTCGGCGGACCTCCTCGCCACGATCTTCACGCCCTACTCACCACTGCACGACGGCGCCGTCATCATCTCCGGCGACCGGATCATCGCGGCGGGGGCCATCCTCCCCCTGACGCAGTCCACCGTGCTGGATCGCTCGCTGGGCACGCGCCACCGGGCGGCGCTGGGGTTGAGCGAAGAGACGGACGCGCTGGTGGTGGTGGTGAGCGAGGAAACGGCGCAGATCTCGCTGGCTCACGGCGGGCACCTGGAACGCGACATTCCGCCGGAGCGGCTCCGGGAGGTGCTCCTGGGGGCGCTCCCGGGCTCCGACGCGCTGGTTCGGAGCGCCTCGACGCCCTGAGCTGCCGCTGCACCGCGCCGCGTTGACACTCTCGCCGAGTCGCCTCTAGATTCCGCGGATCCGTGACAGACCTTCCGGAACGCCCGGCCCACGGGCGGGTCCCTGAAACCAAGGAGCGGCCTCGGTGGGAAGCCAGTACCGTCTGATGACCCTCTTCGCCGACGGCGGATGGATGATGTATCCGCTGGTCCTCTGCTCGCTCATCGCGCTGGGCGTCATCATCGCCAAGGCGTGGACGCTCTGGGTGGCCCACCGCGGCACGTCCCGGGTGCTCCGGGAGGTGGAGGAGGCCGCCATGGCAGGAGACCTGGATCGGGCCTACGAGATCGCCCGGGACACGCCAGGCCCAGCGGCGGCCATCCTTCTGGCGGGTCTCCGTCGGATCCGGTCCGGGCGCATCTTCGAGGGTGAGCTGGAGAAGGCCGTCTCCACCACCGGCACCATCGAGCTCGGATTCCTGGAGCGCGGGCTGGTGATCCTGGCCACCATCGCCAACGTGGCTCCCCTCATGGGCTTCCTGGGCACGGTGGCGGGGATGATCCTGGCCTTCGGCGCCATCGAGGCGGCGGGGCAGGTGGAGCCCAGCCTGGTGGCGGGCGGGATCAAGGTGGCGCTCCTCACCACGGCGGCGGGTCTCGTGATCGCGGTGCCCATCAACATCGCGTACAACTTCTTCGTGACCCGCATCGACCAGCTCATCGTGGACATGGAGCAGGGCGCCCAGAAGGTGCTCAACCTGGCCTGGGATCTGGAGAAGGCCGGGAAGCTGGAGATCGTGAAACGCGCCGAAGACTAGCGGCCACCCGGGAGCATCCGGCGCCGCACGGAACCTTTCCCGCCACCGTTCAGTACCTCTGACGTAGACCCGAGCGACGAAGCAGCCATGGCGATTCTCGGCAACAAGAAGCAGAAGGTCAGCGAAGGGATCCCGATGTCCTCCACGGCGGACATCGCCTTCCTGCTCCTGATCTTCTTCCTGGTGACCACCACCTTCCCGAAGGACAAGGGTCTGGCCATCGTGCTGCCGGAGCCGGGTGAGGAAGCGGAGGTGAGCCAGAAGAACATCCTCCACCTCATCATCCAGCCCAACGGCGTGGTGGAGGTGAAGCGCGGCGAGAGCCCGCAGGTTCAGACGATGCGGCCCCGGGAGATCGAGGGGCTCTGGCGGCAGGAGGTGGCGTTGAACCCCAACCTCATCGCGGCGGTGAAGACGCACCCCGACGCCCCGTACAAGTACATGGTGGACGTCCTGGACGCGCTCCACAAGGCGAACGCGGAGCGGATCTCGCTCCAGCTCCTGGAGAACTGACCGATGGCGATCCGTGGTGGTGGGTTCCAGAAGCGCTCGAAGGCCTCCGAGGAGATCCCCTCTTCCTCGCTGGCGGACATCGCCTTCCTGCTGCTCATCTTCTTCATGGTGACCACCGTCTTCCAGAGGGACCGGGACCGGCCCATCGACTGGCCGGAGGCGGAGGCCGCCAAGAAGATCGACGAAAAGCAGAAGAACATCCTCAACATCTGGTTGGAGCAGAACGGCACGGTCTACATCAACGACCAGCCGCACACGATGGAGGAGGTCACCGCCCGGGTGGCGCCGCTCTACGCGGCGTCGGACCGGGCGCTGGTCATCTCCATCCGCGCCGACCGTGACGTACCATACCGGTTCGTGGACCAGCTCCAGGACGCGCTGGTGAACGCCGGCGTGGTGCGCGTGGTGTTCGCCACGCAGCTGGAGCAGAGCATGCAGAGGGAGAGACGATGACAGCCGAAGCCGTGCCGGCCCTCGACCACGAGACCGCCAACGACCGACTGAAGAAGAGCTTCGCCACCTGGTTCTGGGGCTCCATGATTGCCGCGACGGTGGTTCACTTCGCCGCGTTCGCCTTCTGGCCGGAGCTCACCGCCGAGGACTTCTCCTTCGAGTCGGCGGAGATGGAGGCCATTGAGCTTCCGCCGGAGATCGAGATTCCGCCGCCGCCGCAGCAGATCGCGCGGCCGGCGACGCCGGTGATCGCCACGGCGGACATCGACGAGGACATCACCATCGCGCCCACCACCTTCGAGGACAATCCGGTGGAGGAGCTGCCGCCGCCGCCGGACGAGGTGGAAACCGACATCTCGGCGCAGCCCACCTTCACGCCGTTCACGGTGGCGCCCAAGATCCTCAACAAGGACGAGGTGGTGCGCGCCATGGAGCGCGAGTACCCGCCCCTCCTGCGTGACGCCGGCATCGGCGGCACGGTGGTGGTGTGGTTCTTCATCGACGAGAACGGCGCCGTGAAGGACTACCGCATCAACAAGAGCTCCGGTCACCAGGCGCTGGACGACGCGGCGCTCAAGGTGGCGGACGTCTACCGTTTCTCGCCGGCGCTCAACCGCGACAAGAAGGTGCCCGTCTGGGTGTCCTTCCCCATTACCTTCCAGGTCCGGTAGCTCGCGGCGGAGTCTCTCCCGCGCACGGGACCCCGCCGGGCTGTCCGGCGGGGTCCCTTTGTGTTGTACCGGATCGCTCTGAACCGCGATGATGCTTGTGCCATGACCACCGAGACTGCGCTGCGCACACGCTACGAGGCGTTGCTGGCGGAGACGCTCCCCCGGGTGCGGGCGCGCATCGCCGGGGCCGAGGCGGCGGCCGGACGTCCGGAGGGGTCGGTCCGCCTGGTGGCGGTCACCAAGGGACACCCGGTGGAGGCCGCCCAGGCGGCGCTGGCCGCCGGGCTCACCGATCTGGGGGAGAACCGCGTGGAGGCCCTGGAGACGAAGGTGCCGCTGCTGGGCCGCGACGGCGTCACCTGGCACATGATCGGCCACCTGCAGCGCCGGAAAGCGGCGCGGGCACTGGAGGTGGCGGACCTCATCCACTCGGTGGACACGCTCCGCCTCGGGGAGCGACTCTCCCGGCTGGCCGGCGAGCGGGGGCGGACGGTGCCGGTGCTCGCCCAGGTGAATGTGGCGCGGGAAGCCACCAAGAGCGGCTTCGACCCCGACGCCGCCGTGGACGAGGTGGCGGCGCTGTCCCGGCTTCCGGGTGTGGATGTGCGGGGCCTCATGACCATGGCACCTTTGGTGGACGACGAGGCGGTGCTGTCGGCCACCTTCGCGGGTCTCCGACGCCTCCTGGAGCGGCTGCGGGAGGGGGGCGCCCCCGTGGGCCCGGAACTCTCCATGGGCATGACGCACGACCTGGAGATCGCGGTGCGGGAGGGCAGCACGATGGTGCGCGTGGGTACCGCGCTCTTCGGTCCGCGCCCGGAGTGACGGCGGGGGCCCGACCCCCTCGGCGGGGCGCCGGCGCTCTGCAGAGCGCCGGCGGGGCGTTATCGTTGTAGGCTGGAGGCGCGGTGTGGTACGAACGAACCAGGGCTTCTCACGGAGTTCCCCATGATTGACCTCACCCCACTGGACGTCCGGAACAAGCGCGGCGATTTCCGGAAGGCGCTGCGAGGCTACGAGCCCCAGGAGGTGGACATCTTCCTGGAGCTGGTGGCGGAGCGACTGGAGGCGTTGGTTCGGGAGAACCTGCAGCTCCAGGAGCGCACCCGCACGCTGGAGATGCAGGTCTCGTCCCAGAGCGGTCGCGAACAGGCGGTGCAGGAGGCTCTGGTGACCGCGCAGGCGCTGCGCACCGAGATCCAGGAGCATGCCAAGCGCCAGGCGGAGCAGATCGTCGCCGAAGCGGAGACCGAACGGAGACGCATGCTGGCGGAGGCGGAGGCCGAGGTCCGCCGGATGTTCCGCGACGCGGAGCGCCGGATCCAGCAGGGTCAGGACGCCCTGGAGGAGCTGGAGCGCCGCCGCCGGCGTTTCCTGAAGGCCTTTCGCCAGCTCCTGGAGCGCGAACTGGACGTGGTTCAGGTGGAGGAGGAGCGGGAGCCGCTGGACGAGCGCCCCATCGAGCTGGAGCTGGGTCCCCCGCCGGCGGCGGCGTGGGCGGCGCCGGCGGCACCCCAGCCGGAGGATGCGGAGGCCGCCGGCGAGGTTCTCGCGGATGCGAGCATCCCGCCGGAGGCACCGGTGGACGAACTGGCGGAGGCCTATGA
>WGEM01000481.1 GCA_015492755.1 Gemmatimonadota bacterium
CCATCGTGCCGGCGCGGTCCTTCTCCGGCGCCGGCACGATGGGATCGTGCACCTGCGACCCCGGTCGATGCGCGCCCTCGAAGCCCAGACCCAGCTCCACCGCCTTCACCGCCTGGATGCTCATCACCGCCCCCGCCAGCCGGCCGTCCAGCTTCCGGTCCCACGAGACGTACGACCCCAGCCCCACCGGCACGCCGGTGGCCACCACCTCGAAGACCCCCCCCAGCGTGTCCCCCCGCTCTTTCGCCTCATCGATGGCCGCGCGCATGCGATCCGACGCCTCCGGGTCCAGGCAGCGCACCGGGTCGGCGTCCGCGGCGGCGTTGAGGTCGTCGGGCAATGCCTCCGGCCGCCGCGCCTGTACGTCGCCGATGGAGACCACGTGGCTCCCGATGCGGACGCCGAACTCCGCCAGGAGGCGCTTCGCCACCGCGCCGCACGCCACCCGGGCGGCAGTCTCACGTGCGCTGGCGCGCTCCAGCACGTCCCGCACGTCGCGGCGGTCGTACTTGAGCCCCCCCACCAGATCAGCGTGTCCAGGACGCGGGAGGTAGTGGGGACGGAGCGCCTTGGGGTTCACGCCCTCCGGCGGCGGAAGCGGGCTCATGGCGGTGGTCCAGTTCTCCCAGTCACGGTTCCAGATGACCATCGAGATGGGCGAGCCCAGCGTCTCGCCCAGGCGCACCCCGCTGAGGAGCTCCACCCGGTCCGACTCGATCTGCATCCGACGGCCGCGCCCGTATCCGCCCTGGCGCCTGCGGAGCTCGGGATCCACGTCGCGCTCCGCCAGCAACTCCAGACCGGCGGGAATCCCCTCGACGAGCGCGGCGAGTCCCCGTCCGTGCGACTCCCCCGCCGTGTGAAACGAAAGCCTGTACATCCGTCGTCGTCCTTCCCGTTCTGTCGTGGCGCATCCTCACCTGCGCGATCACATTCGCGTTCCCGGGCTCCTTCGCCAAGAGCGGCCCCGGACGCGGGAGCGCCCCGGCGGGCATGAGCCCGCCGGGGCGCGTCGGCCCTCTGGAATCCGGGCTGGATCCCGGCGCTCAGTTCCGCGCGGGGTGATCCCGGAGGATGTCGCCCTTGCGCACGTTGACCACCACCACGCCGCCGGAGTCTGTGGTGCCGTAGAGCTTCACCACCACGCAGCGATCCTCGCTGCCCCCGGCCCCTCCATCCTCAGGCCACGGTGTGTTGAAGTCCCCGTTCTGGAAGATCTGAATGGCATCGCCGATGGCACGCCCCGTCTGGTCCGTGACGGTGGTGGTGGCGCACTGGAAGGGCGTGCCGGAAGCGTCCTGATTGTCCTCCGGGAAGGGGAGCGACGCCCTCAGGGGCCCGTTGATGACGTCCCGAATGAAGATCCGGCCCGAGCGGAAGAAGTGGAAGGTGTCGTAGATGTCCACGGTGTGTTCACCCGTCCCCACGAACGCCAGGTGCGTGTCGGGTCGGTACTCCCCGGTGGTATTCGTGAGCGACTTGGCGTTGGCGTGCAGCGGGTGCAGCACCGCGCCCGCGCCCCCGCCCAGCGCCAGGAGGGGACCGCCCTGCAGCCGGAGGTCGGTGGTGAAGAAGGAGACCTGTGAGGTGCCCCGCACCACGCCCAACGTGCCGTCGTAGTTGAGCCCCAGTCCCTTCACCGTTTCCCCCGCATTGGTGAGGAGATCGTGTACCTCCACCGTACGGCTGATGATGTCGGCGGCGGCGTTGTACATGATGACGCGCCCGACCGGCTCGGTGGCGCCCTCACCGAAGACCACCCAGCCGCCGTCGCCGGAGGCCGCAACCAGCGTGGTGTCGGTGAAGCCCACGTTGGCGATGTTCCACTTCGCTCCACGTACCGCGTAGATATCCGATACCCCGCCCGCCTCGAAGTCGGTGACCGCAGCGTCCAGATCGGCGGTGGTGCTGAAAATGGTGTCGCTTCGGTCTCCCGGCGTATGGTCGATGAGGGTGATCTCGTCATCCGTCCCGTTGTTGCTGATGATGAGGCCGTCGATATGGGCCAGCGCCACGAAGTCCTCTGCCTCATCCAGATCGGCGTGCTCCACGAAGAGCACCACCTCCGGATCGCCGCCGCCGGCAGGCTGGAACGCCTTGCGGATGGTGCCCACCTGATCCAGCGCCTCCACCACCTTCGTGGAGAAGAGGGACCGACCGGTGGAGTCCCGCGCGATGTACTGCGGACGGTCGGAGAATCCCAGCCCGTCGGGGTCGGGGTGCAGGCTCGCCACGTACCGGATGGTGCCGGAGTCGTCCAGGCGCTCCTCCACGTCGAAGAGGAAGACGTCGGGGGTCAGGAACCGACGCGACGCGTCTTCGAAGGCGGGGCCGAGACCGTCATCCGGGCCGAGGTAGACCATGGAGAGGTTGGTGCCGCCGGAGTTGGCCACGATGAGCGTGTCGCCACACCCCGGCGAGGGGCTCAGCGGCGCGCAGTGGTTCAGGGTGAGGCCCCAGGGCTCCGACCCCACCGGAACGGCCGTGATGAAGCTCTCGTCCTGCAGGCGGAAGACCTCGATCCGGTCCCGCCGAATGTTCGAGAGCAGGAGATTCCGCCGCAGCGTGTCCACCACCGCGTCCATGATCTTGCCGCCCGCCGGCAGCAGCACGGTGTTCCCCGCCACCACCGAGCGGGTCACACGGTCGCCGGTGCGGTCGTCCGCCACCGTCTCGCCTCCGGCCAGCGTACCGCACGGGAAGGCCGCCAGCGTGTCGGCGCCCACCGCCGCGCCACAGTTCCCGTCGGCGTCACGCCCCCACGTATGGATCTCGAAGACCAGCGTGTCGGGCAGATCCAGCGAGTCCACGTTGAACGCAGGGAAGGCGAACTCCTGCGCCACCGAGCCGGTCCTGGGCGGATCGAAGATCACCGAATCGGTCTGCACCAGCGTGTCGCCACGGGCCGGCGAGATGCCGAGGACGGTGTAGCCCAGCACGGCGACGCCGCTCCCCTGTGCATCGTCGCTCCCGGTGGCGTTGACGGTGACGACGTCCTTGAGCTCCATGCGCTCCGGGGCGGTGGCGGCGTGCTTCACTCTCGGCGCGATGGTGTCCCCCACGCCAGCGGCGATGACGGTGAGCGGCACCGGCCCGGCGCCGCCCGACACGTCCAGGTTGTTCCGGGCGGTGGCGGTGACCTCGATGTCGCCGGAAACCCCGACAGGCACCGCCACGACGGTGTCGACGAGCACCGAGTCCGCCGGCGGCGCCACCGACCGGACCACGGTGGTGTTGAACGCCCCCGTGACCACGATGTCCACCCGCGTGATTCCCAGCGGGTCCTTCGCCACCACGCGGAGACTCAGGTTCAAGCCGGCCTGGACGGCCTGGCCTTCCACCAGGTCCAGGATCTCCACGTCGGGCCCACCCAGGATGAGGTCCACGGTGTCCGCCGAGGAGTTCCCGGCGGTGTCGACGGCCTCCACCAGGAGCTGGACGGTCTCCTTCACCGAGTCCGCGGTGGGAATGAGGTAGCGGCGGATGACGGTGTCCTGCACGTCGGGCAGCGTCACCACCTTCGTCTGGAAGCGCTGGATGATTTCGTCCGTCCCGAGATCTTTGTCGCCCCGCTCCGAGAATCCTGAGAAGGTCACGGTGCGGACGCCCACGTCGTCGGTAAGACGCGCCACCACCAGCACCGAATCCCCGATGGGCTTCGCCGAGAGCGAGTCCCCCCGTGGCTGCTGGATCTCCACCACCGGCGGCTCGGTGTCATCCCGCGCATCGGCGACGTCCCGTCCGGTGGCGCTGAACAGGTTCTCTCCAGCGCACGCGCCCAGCGCCAGCATCCCGGTCATGGCGACCAGGGCCCCGGCGAGGCGAGCGTCGAATCTTCGGTTCAGGCGCATCTCCGTGTCGCTCCCGATCTGGCCGGTCAGTTGGCGCCGCGCACGATGTGCGGCGTCACGAGGATGATGAGGTCACGCTGCACCACCTGCTCCCGGGTCACCCTGAAGAGGCGCCCGATGACCGGAAGGTCCATGAGGAGCGGAATGCCCTGCTGCGCCTCGGTCCGCTCGCTCTGCGTGAGGCCCCCGATGACCACCGTTTCGCCGTCCTCCACCAGCACCCGGGTCCGCGCGCGCTGCGTGCGGAAGATGAAGCCAGCATCCGCCTCGGCGAGCTCCGCAGCGGAGCGCTCCGCCTCCAGCTCCAGGAGGATGTTTCCGTTGGCGGTGACGTGGGGCGTCGCCCGCAGGATGATCCCCGTCTCCTGCTGCGTCACCTGCGCGGTGGGGAACGTCCCGCCTGCGTTCGCACCCGCCCCCGCATCGATGGTTCGGATGGGTGTGATCTCGCCCACGTGGATCTGGGCCTGCTGGTTGTCCAATGTGGTGACCTGCGGCTCCGCCTCGATGTCGCTGAGGTTCACCGACTGAAGCGCGTCGAGGAAGCTCACCAGCTGGTGGCGGCCCACCACCATGGAGGTGAGGAGCTGCAGCGTGGGGTTCCCCACGCGGGCGGCCGCGTTGCCCAGTGCCGCGATGGAGTTCCCGCCCAGCGAAACCACCGCCGTTCCCTGGGCCACCGCCTCGTCCGGAAGGGTGATCTCACCGTCCCCGTTCAGGTCGGCGGCCCCGTCGGAGAGCTGGTTGATCTGGTTTCCCCTCGAGTCCTTGAGCTCGTACGTGACGCCCAGCTCGTTGAGGTCCGTCCGGTTCACGAAGATGATCTTCGCCTTGATGGACACCTGCGGCGTCCGGACGTCGATGTCGCGGAGGAGTCGCGCCACCGCCTCCTGCACCCGCGCAATGTCGGAGACGATGAGCGTGTTCGTCCCCTGCCCCACCGTGACGCTCCCCCGCTCGGTGAGGAGCGGCTGGATGGCCTGGGAGACCTCCTGCGCCGTGGCGTAATTGATCCGGTGCGCCTGGGTGAGGATGGGCTCCACCTGCTCCCGCTGGTTGAGATCCTCAATGCGGTCGACGCGAATGATCCCGTACTCGTCCTCCTGCGCCGCCAGCCCGTGGGCGGAGAGGATCGTCTCCAGCGCCACGTCCCAGGGCTGATCGATGATCTCCGCCGTCACCGCCCCCGCGACTCCGGCCCCCGGGATGATGGACTTACCCGAGAAGTTGGCGAAGGTGAGGAGCACGCTCTGAATCGGCTCCTCCGTGAAGCGAATGGTGACACGCTCCGCCTGACTCTGGAGCTGCTGCGGCGCCACCGACGCCGGCCTCAACGCCGTGGGATCGAAGACCGGCGCCGCCGCTCCGGAGGACCAGGGTTCGAAGGGCGTCATCTCGGGGTTGTCCAGCGTGATCCGGAGGCCGCGCGGATCCGGCTGCACGATGTAGCCGCGGGCGGCCTCGGTGAGTTCGAACACCACCCGGACCACCTCTTCGGAGTACTGGCTGGCGCGTACGGAGCGAATCCCGCCTCGGTTCACCGCCTGGTACTCGTTCCGGGGCAGCGCGTTGGTGGCCCCCATGAGGTCCACCACGAGTCGGTGCGGTCCCTCCATGGCGAAGACGCGATGCTCCACCGAACCGTCCACCGCGATGAACACGTTCGTCTGATCGACGGTCGAGGCGATCGTCACCTCGGTGACCGACCCTCCGGCGAGGGACAGGATCGCGCCCGTCCACAGGGCGAACAACGAGGTCATTGGTTTCCTCCACGGAGATTGAGGGGCCGCATCACCTTGCGATCCGCGATCCCGAACTCTTCCACTTCCACGACAACCGAGTCACGGGCGATCTCGATCACCGTCACGTTGCCGATTCGCTCACCCACCCGGGCGAAGTACGACTCCCCCTCCTCCGCCGTGAGCGTCCCGTCCTCCGCCACCATCACCGCACCGGTGTTGAAGACCGCCACGCTGCGGTCGGGCACCAGCGAGTAGATGATGCCCGAGAGGCGGAGCTGTTCGAAGCGCGGTCCTCCCGCATCGGCGGCCACCAGTGGCTTGAAGGGGTTGCGGCGCTCCACCTCCGGGTAGACGAAGATCTCGCGCTCGAACACCAGCTCCGGCTCCACCGGCGGCCCCTGGGGCGGCTGCCCCTCCTGGGCCATCAGAGGCTCGCCTCCGAGGATGGCCAGCGCGGCGAGCAGGGCCGCACGTCCGGTTCCCATGGTGCGTTCGCTCATTGTCCGGGCACCTCCGCCGGCGGCGGCGAGGCGCTCTGGTCCGGCAGGACATAGGTGATGATCCGGAAGCTGGCGGTGATGGGGTGATCCATCTCGGGGAAGACCTCCGGTCGGTCCCACTTCGAGATGTCCATCTCGATGGGAGTCACGATGCGGGAGAGGCTAGCGATGGCGGTGAGGAACCGGCCCACGTCGTGATACTCGCCGATGACCGCCATATCGTAGGA
>WGEM01000482.1 GCA_015492755.1 Gemmatimonadota bacterium
AGGCACAGCACCCGCGCGCGAGCTGGTTGTGCCGAGGGGCGCCCCCGGAGCCCCGAGCCGGGCTCCCGCTGTTCGCTGATGCACGAACCGCCACCCCTGAGACTCGAATCCCGAGGCCATCGACGGCACGTACGGCGGATTTCAAAAGCAGAGTGACAGGTCAGGGGGGGGATACCTTGCGCGATGGTGCCGCGAAGAAGCGCGGTGTGAGCCTACCAACAAGCAGGGAGGAAGTATGCGCGTCGCGAAGCGACCCTGGAACGGCAGAGCGAGCGCTGGGGTCCGCGACATGAACCGCGCGTCTCACCTCAGGCCGACCTGCAGCGTTCTCGTGGAGTTGGCCCGATGGATGGTCCTAACGGCGCTCATGACGGTACAGCCGGTGGCGGGACAGGAGACGAGGGAGTTGCACCTCGCTGAAGAATGCCAGGGCTGCGAACTCGTTGCGGATACCCAGAGGGTATCTACCGCAGAAGGAGATCTTCGGCTCTCGAACAACCTGTTCTCGAGCGTTCGTGATAGCCGGGGCCGCCTCTGGCTGTCCTACGCGCAGGCGGCGTTGGTCAACGTTGTCGATACCTCCGGTGCGTTCACAGGAATCGTAGGTCGCCGGGGAGAAGGGCCTGGAGAGTTCCTCGCGCCGGGAGCCCTCATACCGATCAGCGATTCGGTACTCGTCTTCGACCCGTTACTCGCTCGGGTAACGGTGGTCGGGCCGGACCTTTAGGCCGTGCGGACGATCCCCTTCGTCGGTCAAGCATTCGGGGGAGTCCTACTCGATTGGCCGCGGGTCTTTGTCAACGCGACAGTCCTGACGCCCGACGGTATCGGAAGGCCGTTTCACATCTTCAATGTCGCCTCCGGTCAGATCGAGAGGTCGTTTGGTGGAGAGGACTCGGGACGGTTCAGTCCACGAGATGCCGGATTGATGTTCGCTCACGTCGCTAGGGGAAACGACGGCGGGGTGTGGACGCTTATGCGAGCCAGGTTCCGCCTGGAGCACTGGTCAACTGAGGGCGAACTGGTGGAGCGATTCACGGTGGATGAGGATTGGTTTCCGACTGGGGGCCGGGCTGCTCTCGGGACACGGCAGATTCGGCCCGATCCGCAGAACGTGGGGCTGGCTCTTCTCGAAGGTGGTCGCTTGCTCGTGTTTCTCCAAGTGCCGAGTGCCGATTGGAGATCCGCGTGGAGGCAAGTTCCCAGCGACCCTCACGGACCCGGTGCGGGAGGGCTGCCGGATCTCACCGCGTTACGCGACTCCAGGGTCGCCCTCATAGACGTGAAGGCCGGGAGGATCGAGCGCGTATGGCCCTCCGACGTCTTCCCGGTGGGGATCTCACACGGAGCAGGGGCGATGGTTGAGATGGAGGGCGAGGATACGCTCCATTCAACCCTCGTCCTTCGGACCTTCAGTGTTCAGGATTCCACTCGCATTTACCGGCCTCTCCCCAGACTCTCCAAGAGGAGGAACCCATGAAGCCTGGAAGAATGCTCGGACTCGTCTTGCTGGTGGTTCTGGCAGGAGCCGGAATCCCGGCCTCCACCAGCGACACAGAGTCTTACGCCGACGCGAACGAGCCGGCCTGCTACCCATACGATTCTTGCGCGATCAGCGGCCAAGTGGGTGACCACCTCGGCCAGGGTCCGTCGCCCGGAGGAGTCCAGGAGGAGCCGACGTACTGGCATTCGAATTGCCTCATTTGCTCGACCGGTACGTGCCACAACGACTGCGGGTTGCACGAGGAGGACCAAGACGTCCAGGAGGCATACGCAGCGGCTCTTCGTGGAATCGAAACCGGCGATGTCGAGCTAATTCTCCATGCTGCTCCCGGTGCAAGGGAGTACGTCGTGTGGAACTCTGAGCGGCGATAGGAAGCCGCGGTGGTGGCGACTCGGCGCCTGAATACAGAGGTCGGGTCGCCACCGCTTGGAGGCTCCCGGGGCGTTGCGCGAACCTCCCCGCGTGTTTCAGCAAACGGCGGTTAACCGATGCCAAAGCCCCACGGTGCTCCTATCTGCTCCCTGCTGCTGCATGGAGCTTCAGTCCCAGCGCTTCGATTACCTTCAGAATCGTATCGAAGCTCGGTGTCCGTTCCCCGGACAGAGCCTTGTAGAGACTCTCACGAGAAAGCCCCGCATCCCGAGCGACCTGCGACATCCCCTTCGCACGTGCGATGTCGCCAAGCGCCTTCGCAACAAATGCCGCGTCACCCTGTGCTTCCTCAATAGCAGCCTCGAGATACGCCGCCATCTCCTCAGGCGTTCTCAGGTGCTCCGCTACGTCGTACCGTGTCGTGACCGTCTTGACCATACTCTCCTACTCCGTGAGATCCCGAGCGAGGCGCATCGCTGTCCGGATGTTCCGGCTCTGCGTTCGCTTGTCGCCTCCGGCGAGCAGGATGATCAATTCCTGCCCCCGTTGCACATAATAGACCCGATACCCTGGGCCATAATCGATTCGAAGCTCCGAAACACCGCCACCAACCCGCTTCACATCACCCGGATTCCCAGCCGCCAGGCGCTCTATCCGCACCAGGATCCGAGCTCTGGCACGGATGTCCCGAAGGCCATCGATCCACCTGGCGAAGGCCTCGGTCTTCCGAATCTCGATCACGCTTCAAGCGTAGCCGCGAGGCTACAGCTTGTCAATGACTTCGGATCCCCAGTACTACGCTACACCAGTGGAGTCTCGGCTTCGGTTAACGGCGGATCTGCGACCTCGCGCTTCGGAGATCCCCCACCCCCACGGACCTCAACGAAGCGCCGGACTCCCGTGGCGTCAGCGATCCCCTGCGGACCCTGCGGGAGTCCGGCGCCGGATTTGCGACGTCGCGCCAGCGATTCACCGCGCCTATGGCCAGAAACGAAGCGCCGGACTCCCGTCGCGTCAGCGATCCCCTGCGGACCCTGCGGGAGTCCGGCGCCGGATTTGCGACGTCGCGCTCCGGCGATGTCGCAAATCCGCTACTTGACGAAGAGCATGTCCCGGTACGTGGGCACCGGCCACAGATCGTCCGGAATGATCCGCTCGAGCCGGTCCACCACGTCCCGCACCGCGTCCAGCGCCGGGATGATGTTCTTCCTCATGTGCTCGGCCTTGCTGAACACGTCGTCGCCGCCGAGCTCCTGATTCTGCGTGGCCAGCACTTCCAGCTTCTCGGTGAGCTGGTCGATGAGTTCGTTCACCCGGGCCGCGGTCTTCAGCACCCCCTCGGCGCGCATCCCCACTTCATCGGCCCGCTCGGCAGCCGTGAGGAGGTCGTTGAGATAGCGGGTGGCAGCGGGCAGGATCATCGTCTCCGCCATGTACTGGCCCGTCTCACCCTCGATGTTGATGGTCTTGAAGTACCGGTCCACGAAGATCTCGTAGCGCGACTCCAGCTCGCGGCGTGACAGCACCCCGTACTTCTCGAAGAGCTCCACGTTCTTGCGGTCCACCAGCCGCGGCAGCGCGTCCATGGTGCTCCGCAGATTCAGCAGCCCCCGGCGCTCCGCCTCCTTCACCCACTCCTCGGAGTAGTTGTCTCCGTTGAAGATCACGTGCTTGAACTCGTGGATCTCCGACGCCAGCAGGCTGCGGAGCGCATCGTCGAACGACGTGCCCTTCTCAAGCTCCTCCTCCAGCTTCGTACAGAGCTCGTCGAGGGCCTCCGCCACGATGGTGTTGAGCACGGTGGCCGGGAAGGAGATGCTCTGCGACGACCCCAGCGCGCGGAACTCGAACTTGTTTCCCGTGAAGGCGAAGGGCGAGGTGCGGTTCCGGTCGCCGGCGTGCTTGGGAAGCCTCGGTAGCACCTTCACGCCCAGCCCCAGGAGGCCGCCGGCCTTACTGCTCCTGGCCTCTCCCGCCTTCTCGATCTGCTCGAAGATGTCCTGGAGCTGATCCCCCACGAACGCAGAGATGATGGCCGGTGGGGCCTCGTTGGCGCCCAGGCGGTGATCGTTTCCGGCGTGCGCCACCGAAACCCTCAGCAGATCCTGGTGTCGCGCCACCGCCTTCAGCACCGCCGAGCAGAAGAAGAGGAACTGCATGTTGTCGTGCGGCGTCTCCCCGGGCTCCAGGAGGTTCTGATCGTCGGTGCCGAAGGACCAGTTCAGGTGCTTCCCCGAGCCGTTGACACCCTGGAAGGGCTTCTCGTGCAGGATGCACACCAGCCCGTACTTGCGGGCCACCCGCCGCAGCGTGGACATCATGAGCTGCTGGTGGTCCGCTGCCTGGTTCGCATCCTCGAAGATGGGCGCCATCTCGTACTGCCCCGGCGCCACCTCGTTGTGCCGCGTCGTCACCGGCACGCCCAGCCTGTAGAGCTCGAACTCCACCTCGTTCATGAACTCCAGCACCCGGGCGGGGATGGAGCCGAAGTAGTGGTCCTCCATCTCCTGCCCCTTCGGCGGCTTGGTGCCGAAGAGCGTGCGGTTCGAGGTGACCAGGTCGGGGCGGCGGTAGAAGAACTCCTCGTCCACCAAGAAGAACTCCTGCTCTGCGCCACACGTGGGGCGAACCGGCTTCGCGGGCGAGCCGAAGAGGCGCAGCGCCCGCCGGGCCTGCTCGTCCAGCGCGTGCATGGAGCGCAGCAGCGGCGTCTTCTTGTCCAGCGCGTCCCCCGCCCACGAAGCGAAGGCGGTGGGGATACAGAGGTACGCCCCCCCCGGACCCTCCATGAGGAAGGCCGGCGAGGTGGGGTCCCATGCCGTGTAGCCCCGCGCCTCGAAGGTGGCGCGCAGTCCACCCGACGGGAATGAGGACGCGTCGGGCTCGCCCTGTACCAACTCCTTGCCGCTGAACTCGGTGATGGCCCGGCCGTCACCGGTGGGCTTCAGGAAGGAGTCGTGCTTCTCCGCGGTGGCACCGGTGAGCGGCTGGAACCAGTGCGTGTAGTGGGTCGCCCCCTTCTCCAGGGCCCACTCCTTCATGGCCACCGCCACCGCGTCCGCCACCGACGGGTCCAGCTCCGTGCCGTTCTGGATGGTGGAGAGGAGCGCCTCGAACTGGGGCTTGGGAAGCCGGGACTTCATCTCGTGGAGTCCGAAGAGGTTCTCGCCGAAGACCTCCTCCAGGTCGATGCGCTTCTGCGCGGCGCCGTCCACGGGCGGGGGCGGCGCGTACCGGGCGGCGGCCAGAGAATCGAAGCGAGGTGTGACGCGGGTCATGGTGGTTCTCTCTCCCGATGAGGTGGTTCGTCGTGGGCGAGTCTCGCGCGAACCCACCGACCCGTCAACAAGAATCTGATCGAAATTGACTTATTTATCTTACGCTAGTTTTTTTCCGTTACAGGCAATGCTCATGGATCAAGTCATCCATACATGATGTCCTTCGTCGGCCGGACCCCGGAGCTGGGCGCCATTCGCGGCTTTCTGGATCGATCAGAAGCCTCACTCCTCACCGTTCACGGGATGCGGGGCGTGGGAAAGTCCACGTTGGTGGCCCGGGCGGTGGCGGGCATGCGGGTGCGCTGGGGGCGGTGTCCCGCCGCGCCGGAGTCGGCGCAGCTCGCCCACCTGGCGCGCGTCTTCTCTGGCGACACGACTGGCGACACCACTGAAGGCACCACCGGCGGCCCCGGCGAGGGCCTCGGCGCGCCGCCCTCCCCGGTGCGGGACTGGGCCGCGCTCCTGGACGCGGTCCTCGCCTCCACCGAGCCCGGCAGTGCCCCCACCGTGCTGGTCCTGGACGACGCCCACCACCTGGACGGGGCGCGGGCCCGGATCGGAGCTCCGCTGGCCGACGCCCTCCGGCGCGCGCGGGCGGAAGGGCGCCTCGTCCACGTGGTGGCGGTGTCCCACGAGCCTCTTCACTTCGTCGAAGCGCTCTCCGACGGGTTCCACGAAGGTCCGCTGGAGGTGGGTCCACTCCCGTTCCGCGCGGCGCGGCCCCTCCTTCCCGGAGCCACCGCCGTGGATCAGCTCCGCGCCTACGCCATCTTCGGGGGGATCCCTCGGGCGCTGGCCCAGGTGGATCCCACAGCCAGCCTCACCGCCAACGTGCGCAGATGTTTTCTGGAGAGCGAGGCGCCCCTGGGAGACGCGCTGGCCGGATGGCTGGAGCGCGACGTGCAGAACCCCATGCGCTACCATGCGATCCTCGCCGCGCTCTCGCACGGAGACGCCGACTGGGGACGCGTCCACGACGCGGTGCCGGATGTGGGACGGAGCGGCCAGCTCGCCCCGTACGTACACCGCCTCCGGGAGCTCGGCCTCGCGCGGGTACGGCGCTCGCTGGACGCACCGCCTCGCAGCCGCAGCCGACGGTACGCGCCCGCGGATCCGCTTCTGGCGTTCTGGTACGGCACCATCCGTCCGGTGCTCGCCTCCCGCACACCCACCGGGGGCCCTGACGACCGACGCCGGGCGAATGCGGAGTGGCAGACGCTCGTGCGCCCGCAGGTGGACCGCCACACCGCGCGCGTCTTCCCGCTGGTCTGCCGGCAGTTCATGCGCTACGACGCCATGGAGGTCTTCGGAACCGGCGGCCGGGAAGTGGGAAGCCTCTGGGGCGCAGGGTACGACATACCCGTGGCGGGAATCCTGCGCTCCGGCGCCGCCTTCTACGGCGTATGCTTCTGGGACCCGGTCCGCGTGCGCGATGCACCGTTGGAGGCGCTGGACACGCAGATCCGGGAGACCCGGTACGGCTTCGGCCGCGAGCGCCGCCTGCGGCTCCTCTTCTCCCGGCACCGGCCGCCGCATCGGCTGGCGCGGGAGGTCTTTCGCCGGGAAGACGCCTGGCTCCTGGGCCCCGACGAGCTGGCGGGAACCGGCGCGCGCTGACGCGGGGAGAACCGCGGGGGGAAGCCTCCCGGAAAGCGCCGCCACGGCGCTTCGTATCGTCATGGTAGAGGGACGGGCCGCACGGGAAGGCCCGCGGCGGGAAGGAGGTGCGCGGTGTTGCGGATACGCAGTGTGTGGATCGGCGCCGTCGTCGTGCTCGCGACGGTACGGCCGGTGACGGGGCAAGTGATTGCGGGCACCCTCGCCGACGACGACACGCAGGAAGGCATCGCCGGCGCCACGGTGGCGCTCATGAGCACCCTCTTCGAGCCGCTCCACACCGCAGTCACCGACAGCCTCGGGCGGTTCGTCCTCCGCGCCCCTTCGCTGGGCGCCTATCTCATCCGGGCCACGCACGTCCGGTACGGCGAGGTGGACACGCCCTTCTTCAACCTCACCGATCCCGACACGACGCTGGTGACCTTCTTCCTGTCGGAGCGCGCCATCGTCCTGGATCCGCTGGTGGTGGGCGTCCGCGCGGTGACCGGGAGCGAACTCTTCGCCCAGCGGCGCGCCCGCGGCAGAGGGATCTTCATCACGCCCGAGATGCTGGACTCCCTCCGCCCCACCCGACATGTGGCGGAGATCTTCGATCACTACCGCGACCACCTCTACATGACGTGGACGTGGGGCAAGCGGGAAGACGGCCGCTGGGGGCCCATCCCCCGGCTGCGCTCCTTCCGGGGGCGCACCGGGTGTCTGGACTACATCGTGGACCGCACGCCCGTGCCCGACCCCTCCTTCGTCGGCGTGGAGAACGCCTGGGGCGTGGCGCCTCTCTCGGATCTCGAGCCCGACGACGTGGTGGCCATCGAGATCTATCGGGGATGGTGGGAGGTCCCCGACGATTACGAGCAGCAGATCCTGGCGAACACGCTGGGCACGCGCCGGAAGCTCCGCGACATGCGGAAAGGCCGGTGCGGCGTGGTGATCCTCTGGACCGAGCGGGGATGGGGCGTGGAGCGCCCCACGCCTCCTCCCCCTACACGTCGAGATTCCGCACGTACTTGGCGTTCTTCTCGATGAATTCGCGGCGGGGCTCCACCTCGTCGCCCATGAGCCGGTCGAAGAGGCTCGACGCGATGGCGGCGTCCTCAATCTGCACCTGCAGGATCGTGCGGGACTCGGGGTCCATGGTGGTCTTCCAGAGCTGCTCCGGATTCATCTCACCGAGACCCTTGTAGCGCTGGATGGTGATGCCCTTCATGTCGCCGTTCTTGCTCAGGCGCTTCAGGATCTCGTCCCGCTCCGCATCGGAGTAGGCGTAGAAGTCCTTCTTCCCCTTGGAGATGCGGTAGAGCGGCGGCTGCGCGATGTAGACGTAGCCCTTCTCGATGAGCTCACGCATCTGGCGGAAGAAGAAGGTGAGGAGGAGCGTGCGGATGTGTGCGCCGTCCACGTCGGCGTCGGTCATGATCACCACCTTGTGGTAGCGCACGTTGTCGATGTCGAACTCCTCACGGATCCCCGCGCCGATGGCGGTGATGATGGCTCGGATCTCATCGTTGGAGAGGATCTTGTCGATGCGGGCCCGCTCCACGTTGAGGATCTTGCCCTTCAACGGGAGGATGGCCTGGAAGGCGCGGTCCCGCCCCTGCTTCGCCGAGCCTCCCGCGGAGTCACCCTCCACCAGATACAGCTCGCACAGCGAAGGGTCCGAGATGGAGCAGTCCGCCAGCTTCCCCGGCAGCACCCCGCCTTCCAGCGCGCTCTTCTTGCGCGCCAGATCGCGCGCCTTACGCGCCGCCTCGCGAGCGCGCGCCGCCTGCAGCGACTTCTCGATGATGGCCTTGGCGGCCTTCGGGTTCTCGTCCAACCAGGTGGAGAGGTAGTCGTTGACCGCCGCCTCCACCGCACCCCGGACCTCGCTGTTGCCCAGCTTGGTCTTGGTCTGGCCCTCGAACTGGGGCTCCATGACGCGCACGCTGAGGACGCAGGTGAGCCCCTCCCGCACGTCGTCGCCGGAGAGACTCTCGTCCTTCTTGAACAGGTTGTTCCGCCGGGCGTAGTCGTTGATGGTGCGCGTGAGCGCAGCCTTGAAGCCGGTGAGGTGCGTTCCGCCTTCGTGGGTATTGATGTTGTTGACGAAGGTGTGAGTATTCTCGCTGAACCCCTGATCGTACTGGAGCGCGCACTCGATCTCCGCCTCGGGACGCGACGCCTCGAAGTAGAAGACCTTGTCGTGCAGCGGCTGCCGCCCCCCGCGCAGGTACCGCACGTACTCGATGATCCCACCCTCGTAGCGGTAGGTCTCGCTCCGCTCGCCGTTCCGCTCGTCGGCGAGCGTGATCTCCAGGCCCTTGTTGAGGAACGCCAGCTCCCGGAGCCGGTTGGAGAGCACCTCGTAGGAGAACTCCAGCTCGGTGAAGATCTCGGGATCGGGCTTGAACCAGACCTTGGTGCCCGTGCCCTTCGCCGGGCCCACCTCTTCCAGCTCCTTGGCCTTGATCCCGCGCTCGTAGCGCTGGTGGTACTTCTTCCCGCCACGGCGGATCTCCACCTCCAGGAATTCCGAGAGCGCATTGACGACGCTCACGCCCACGCCGTGCAGGCCCCCGGAGACCTTGTAGGTACTCTTGTCGAACTTTCCGCCGGCGTGGAGCGTGGTCATGGCCAGCTCCACGCCCGGGACCTTCTCCTCGGGGTGGATGTCCACGGGGATGCCCCGCCCGTCGTCTTCCACCGTGACGGAGTTGTCCTTGTGGATGGTCACCTTGATGGTGGAGCAGAAGCCCGCCATCGCCTCGTCGATGGAGTTGTCCACCACCTCGTAGACCAGGTGATGGAGCCCGCGCGCCGACGTGGAGCCGATGTACATGCCCGGGCGCTTGCGGACCGCCTCCAGCCCCTTGAGAACCTGGATCTGGCCCGCAGTGTAGTCGCTTCCTTGCTGCTTCTGCTTCTGCTTCTTCTTCGCCATGTCCGCTCCGTGAGCGTGTGCGTGATCTTCCTCTACCAGGTCTCCGCCAGCACGAAGACGATCCTGTCCATGGGGAGGTCCGGCATCGCCTCGTTCACTTTTGTCAGCAGCGCCCTCCTCATGGTGGTGAGCTCGGCCATCCAGGCGCTGGAACGCACCTCCACGATGAGCGTCCGGTCACTCACCGCCCTCGCCCTGGTGACCTCCGCGATGTGCTCGCCCACCAGTTCCGGCCACAGCTCCAGCACGCCCATGCGCTCCACCTGGTCACGCACGCCGTGCTTCTGAAGCACTTGGTCCAGCATCGAATCCACCCGTACCGGCCCGGGCTTCTTCACGACGACACCCTCCCCGAGGCGATGCGCCAGCGGGGAAGCGTATCCCGCCGGAGTCGCACATCCGACTCCTTCGGCGCCGTGAGGATCACCTGCCCCGCCTCCTCTCCCTCCATCAGGGCCAGCACCCGCTCGCTCCGACCTTCGTCCAGCTCCGCGAACACATCGTCCAGGAGGAGCAGCGGCCGGCGGGTGCGGGTCTCCCGCACCGTCCGGGCCTCCACCAGGCGGAGCGCCAGCGCCGCCGTGCGACGCTGCCCTCCCGACCCGAACGCCCGCAGATCCAGCGCCGCGCGCTCCTCGTCGTCCAGCACGATGAGGAGCTCATCTCGGTGCGGGCCCACCACCGTGGTGCCGAGCCGGCGCTCCCGCTCCCGGGATCGCGCCAGTGCGGTGCGGAAGGCCTGGGCCATCTCCTCGCGCGACCGCGCCCCCTCCAGGGCCACACTGGGCCGGTAGACCAGATGCGCCGCCCGTTCGTCGGAGACCCGCCTGTAATATCCGCCGAACGCCTCATCGTGGCCGGCGATCCAGCGGCTCCGTACCTCCATCACGCGGGACCCTGCGTCCACGAGCCCCGGATCCCAGGCCGAAAACACCGATTCCGGCTGTCCGTCCTTCAGCGAAGCGTTCCGCCGCGCCAGAACCCGCCGGTACTCCTGCAGTGCCTCCAGGTATCGGGCGTCCGCCAGCGAGAGCACCACGTCCAGGAAGCGCCTCCGCTCCGAGGGGCCACCACTCACCAGCTCCACGTCGGCGGGTGAGAAGATGACCGCACCCAGGTGTCCCAGCGCGTCCGACATCCGGGGAGTCTCGGCGCCGTCCACCGTCACCTTCTTTCTCTTGCGGCGTTTTTCGAAGCCCACCGCCACCTCCCGCACCGCTCCCGCGGACGCCCCGTACCCCCCGGAGTCGTCCAGCTTCGCCGCCACCCGGAAGACGTCGGCGCCGAAGGCCAGCATCTGTTCCTCCGTGGCGCCCCGGAAGGACCGGAGCGTTTCCAGGTAGTAGATGGCCTCCAACAGATTGGACTTCCCCTGTGCGTTGTCGCCGATGAGCGCAACGCCCTCCGGGGGGAATTCGAGGTCC
This sequence comes from Gemmatimonadota bacterium, assembly GCA_015492755.1. Classification (GTDB taxonomy): domain Bacteria; phylum Gemmatimonadota; class Gemmatimonadetes; order Longimicrobiales; family Gaopeijiaceae; genus S146-37. The sequence goes on from WGEM01000482.1 coordinate 11,116, forward strand.
TGACTTCCGAGGTTCCGGAAG